>JALHTN010000431.1 GCA_022865865.1 Anaerolineales bacterium | reverse complement strand
TATCTGCGCCCCATCGGTGATTCCGAGCGCAGCAGTGGTTTCTGGATGAATCACAACGTATGGTTCGGGAATCCGTTGGTGTAATAAAGCAGCGGGTAAAACTGTCTGCCCACGATCATAAAGAATAGAAATCGGCACAGCTAGGTATTCACCTTCCACCTCAGCTGCAGGATCTTCTGGATTCACAGCACCAAGAGACACTGGCTCACCTTTTTGAGCAGCTGGTTGAAGCTGTTGGCCTAATCCCTGGGAATTTTCATAGGTGGTTCCACCAAAATAGACATCGCTGCGTCCGATGATAGGCCATTGGTCCTCAACCGCGGAGATTTTTTCGTAGCTGACTGCCGCATAATCCGGGATCTGATCAGCAATCTGTTCCATCACCCGGTATGGAAATTTATCTTCGAGTTCTAAACCCAACAGTTGGCTGATTTGGGCAGTGATCGAGAAGTCAGGTCTTGCCTGCGGGCGTGCTGGAACTGCAGGATAAAATCGCTGCACACGCCTTTCAGCATTCGTCAGAGTCCCCTCGCGTTCAATGAATGATTGAGCAGGCAGAACAACATCTGCTAATTTTGCGGTTTCAGTCAAGTAGAGCTCTTGTACAACAACGAAGTCAGCTGCATCGACCGCTTCTAAGCTCTGCGGATCGTCCCCAGCTGGATCAGCTGCAACGAGATAAAGAGTCTTTTTAGAGCGAATCAACTCTTTTAAGTTATCGCTCGGCTGGAATCCCATATCCCAGGCACCCTGAGTGTTGGCTTTCTGCCAGATAGAGATTAATCCGTTATTCTCTTTCCCAATATGGTTGGTGATGATCAGCAAATTTGAACACGCTTGGGCAAGATGACGCGAAGATTGCAGGCCAATGCCTTCATTGCCGTACAGGATGATTGCATTTTCTGCTTCAGAGAAATCCTTTGCTGCGATCTGGATCGCTTCAGACCGATCAAAATCCTTGTAATCTGACGGGAGTTCCACTCGCTTTGTGGAAATCGAGTTGATCATCGCCATGACAAGCGCCGCTTCACCACCATAAGGATAGCGTAAAGCATGTGTAGCAAAGCGATCTGTCTTGGTATAGCGTGGATTGGCAACGATCAACTTTGCGCCACGTTCAGCAGCCTGCTTCACCCGCAGCCAATAAATCGGCGCTTCTTCTTCTAGGTCGCTGGCAACCACGAAAATTGTGCTTCCCTCCCCAAGGTTCGAGAAATTGGTACCCAGACCGACCCCGACCTGGGCAACAAGTTCACCGCCAGCCATTTCAGAGTACAAAGCGGTGCTGCCGCCCAAATGATCGTTGAGAGCTCGAAGATTGAATAAATCCTCGTTCGTAATTCGCCCGCTGGCTAAGGTCAATAATTCAGGTCCCGCCGCCTTGAACTGGTTCGCAACTACCTCGAGAGCCTGATCCCACTCAACCGGCTTCAATTCGCCATTTTCTCTAACCAGTGGCTGGGTCAGCCGTTCCTGGCTGCTGGCATAGTGATGAGCAAAGCGGCCTTTATCGCAAATCCAGATCTCATTTACCAATTCGTTCTGACGTGGCAGAACACGCTTGACCACAAAATCACCACCGGTTTTATGCTCCCGGCGCACGTTGAGCGCCAGATTGCAGCCCACAGGGCAGTGAGTACAGAGTGAAGCAGCAGACTTCATCTCCCACGGGCGTGCCCCAAAACGAAAATCACTGGTGGTTAAAGCCCCCACCGGGCAGATGTCAGTTGTGTTGCCAGAGAAATAGGAGTCAAATCCCGGGTCAGAATAAGTGACAATCTTCAAAGATCGCCCGCGCTCCTCAAACCCGATCACCGCATCATCAACGATCTCATCCTGGAATCGCACACAACGACCGCACTGGATACAGCGTTCTCGATCGAGATAGATCAATTCTCCGAGAGGATAATGCTTGGAGAAATGCTTCTTTTCATCATACAGGTAACGACTCTCACCAGGTCCATACTCCATCGTCAGGTTCTGCAGCGGGCACTCACCACCCTTATCACATACCGGGCAATCTAATGGGTGGGATGTAAGCAAAAATTCGATAATATCCTTTCGTGCGCGGGCGACTTCATCGCTAAAGCCACGCACCACCATTCCTTCAGATACCACTACAGTGCAGCCCGTTTCCATTTTGGGACCAAATTGAATAGCGATGCTGCCGTCCTCATTACGCTCATATTCACCCGTCGCACGGTTTACCTGCGGTCGACCGATTTCGACTAAACACATGCGGCACATCCCAACTGGCTCCATTTTGGGATGGTAGCAAAATACCGGGATATCCACATCCACTCGCTTGGCAGCATCCACTACCAGCGTACCTGCTGGCACCTGGAGATCTTTTCCATCAATGATTAGATTTATCAGTTGACCCATTTTCGCTCCATCAACTTCGACAATAACGTAAAGAGCGTGTTATTGATTCAACCAGCCTCAAATTGCTCATATAAACCAATAATTCATTCATCGTTCGATGAGCCTGCAGCTTTCGCCCGAAAATCCGCTTCAAAACGCTGGATACCTGAAGTAACTGCTTCGATTGAGAATTCTCCCAGGGCACACAGACACTTGCCTTTTATCTGCAGGGCAACTTCATTCAGCAGTTCAACATCGCTCCACTCCGCATTCCCATCGTGGATGCGGTCAATGATGTGGCGCATCCAGAAAGTACCTTCGCGGCAAGGCGTACATTTTCCACATGACTCATGGCTGAAGAAATGCAGGGTCTTGTGCAGTACCCAATCAATGCTCACGGAGTCGTCAATCACGATTACGGATGCTGAACCTAAAGCACCGCCCACATTGGGTACACTCTCATAATCCATGGGGGTATCGAGCGCTTGATCATTAGCAACGATCAATGAAGAGGAAGCACCAGCTGCCATGATGGCTTTAATTTCATTCCCATCTGTAATACCCCCACCATGTTCAAAAATCAGCTCACGGAAAGTGGTTCCCAGTGGAAGTTCGTAATTCCCGGGCTTATTTACCCTTCCAGAGAGGCTGAAAACTTTGGGACCAGTACTTTTTTCTGTGCCAATTGAGGAGTACCAATCCGCACCACGGCTGATGATAATAGGCACATTGGTCAGGGTTTCAACATTGTTGACGACGGTGGGTTTCCCATAAAGCCCATAGGAGGGAGGAAATGGTGGGCGCAGACGGGGTTGGCCTAATTTGCCTTCCATGGATTCGAGCAGTGCTGTTTCCTCCCCGCAAATGTAAGCTCCAGCTCCGAGATGTGTGAAAATACGCAGGCAATAATCAGTGTCGAAGAGATTTTCACCCAGCAATCCTGCATCTTCGAGCTCAGCAATCTGTCGATCTAAGGCTTCAGCGACCTGCCAAAACTCACCTCGCAGGTAGACATAGGCCTCATTCGCTTGGATTGCAAAGGCTGCCAGAGCTACTCCTTCGAGGAATTGGAAGGGGTTTCCTTCCATGATCTCGCGATCTTTGAAAGTACCAGGCTCAGATTCGTCCGCATTTGCGACAACGTAATGAGGCCAATTCTCATTATCGATGAAAGTCCATTTCAGCCCGGTGGGAAATCCTGCTCCTCCCCTGCCCCGCAAACCAGAGTTTTTCACTTGATTGGTGACGTCATAAGGGTTCATGCTCGTCACTGCCTTCTGGAATGATTCGAAACCTCCGTGCTGGCGATACACCTGCAGCTGCTTCAAGTCAGGGATCTGACGATGTCGAAGAAGGATTAACTCGGTCATGATGGCGTATCCTGTTTTCGCAATGCTTCGATGGCTTCAAGAGCACTGCTTACAGTTTGATCTTCATAATATTCCAGCCCCTCAGGGGATTGCACCTGGAACATTGGCGCTTTATCACAAGCTGCCAAACACATTACTGCTTCAACAGTCACAGAGCCATCGGGGGTCGTTTCGCCAACTTGGATACCCAAATTTTCACATAATTTCTCCAGGAACTCGTCCGCACCACGCAAGGCACAGGGTAGATCATTACAAACTTGGATGCGGATTGCACCTTCGGGTTGATCATAGTAAAGGGTGTAAAAACCAATTATGGAAGCTACTTCTGTAGGCGTGATGTCCAGAATCTCACCAATTTCGATCATCTCGCCTTTGGTGATATAACCTCCATCACGCTGGGCAAGATAGAGCAGCGGCATTACTGCCGATCGCTTTTGATCTGAAGGGTATTTGGCGAGAATTGTCTTTATCTCTGCAGCGTATTTTTCAGCTATCATGATCCCTCAAACCGAGCATCATCGATCAATATCTCCTAATACGAAATCAGTCGTGCCAACCAGGGCAACCAGATCCGCAACTAGATGACCCTTCGCCAGCACCGGTAGAACCTGCAGGTTGTCGAAGGAAGGCGTTCGCCAATGAACGCGGTAAGGTTTCGGACTGCCATCACTCTCCAGGTAAACTCCCAACACCCCGCGCGGGGATTCAGTAGCTGCATATACGGAGCCTTTCGGCATATCAAATCCTTCCGTCCACAGTTTGAAATGATGGATCACTGCCTCCATGCTGGTCCCTAATTCTGAGCGCGGTGGGGGAACAAATTTTCGATTATTGCTGCGAACGGGTCCATAGGGAAGTTTATCCAGAGCCTGCTCAACGATACGCAGGGATTGACGCATTTCTTCCACCCGCACCAGGTAGCGAGCGTAGGTATCCCCATCCGTATGGGTGGGAACATCAAAATCATACTGCTCGTACCCCATGTAGGGTTCAGTCTTGCGTAAATCGTGAGCGACTCCCGTGGATCGCAATTGTGGACCCGTGACTCCCCAATTTACCGCATCCTCTGCCTTGAGAATACCAATGCCCTTGGTGCGATCAATAAAGATTGGATTCTCGGTCAGCATATCTTCATATTCTTTAATCCGCCCAGGGAAAATGTCGATAAAGTCACGGACAGCAGCCTCAAATTCGACCGGAACATCCCGCCAAAGACCTCCGGGGCGGAAGTATGTGGTCATCATCCGCTGACCAGAGACCATCTCATTAATATCCTGGATCAATTCCCGCTCGCGGAATGTATACCAGAAGACCGAGATAGCAGCCAAATCCAAGGTGTGCGTTCCAAGCCAAACCAGGTGAGAGCCGATCCGCTGCAGTTCGGTGAGAATGACGCGAATAGCCTGCGCCCGAACTGGAACATCCAATTCAGCCAACTTCTCGATCGCCATGCAGTACACCAGATTGTTGCCTAAATTGTTGAGATAATCCAGGCGATCGGTCATCACCGCGGCTTTCTCGTACGATTTGACTTCCATATTCTTCTCAATACCGGTGTGCAAGAAACCAATATCTGGGAAACAATTGACTACAATTTCGCCATCCATTTCAAGCAGCAATCGCAAGACGCCATGCGTACTGGGATGCTGTGGACCCATATTCAGGAGCATAGTTTCGCCCTGAATCGCCCTCTCGGAGACTAAATGTCGTAACTCGTTAAACGCAAATTCCGATTGATCTAGCATAAGGTTGTCTCATTCTTTTGCATAGGGCTTATCCCGGTCTATCTCTTCGGCATTGAAAGTAAACTGAACTTCTTCATACCCAAGAGGATAATCCTTACGCAGCGGATGACCTTGCCAATCATGAGGCATGAGTATCCGGCGTGGGTCTGGGTGACCCTCGAAACGAATGCCGAACATATCCCAAATTTCTCGTTCGCGCCAATTGGCATTGGAAAATAAACCGACTAAAGTTGGTAAGACAGGTTCTATTCCCGCCACCGGCACCCGCAAGCCAATCCGCAGGTGTTTTTCGATAGCGTATAGAATGTAAATCACATGAAAACGTGGTTCTTGCTGGGGCCAATAATCCACCGCGGTAAGGACTTCCAAGAATTTAAAATCAAACTCATCCTTCAGCACCTGGCAAACCTCGACCAGCTCCTCGCCGGAGACCTTTAAATTGGTTTGATCGCGGAACTCGTCATATTCCACACTGAAGCGTTCGTCAAGAGCAGAAACAGCTTTTTGCAGATCGTCATTCATAGCAGCATCCCGCCAATAGTCATGAGCGGCTAAGCCCAGGTCTTCAGGGTTTCTCCACGCACTTTTTCGTGCAAGGTTAATATGCCATGGACCAGCGCTTCTGGGCGCGGCGGACAGCCAGCGACATAAACATCCACTGGCATAATTTCATCCACCCCCTGCACGATAGCATAGTTGTTGAATATTCCACCACAGGAGGCGCAATCACCCATGGCTATCACCCATTTAGGTTCCGGCATTTGATCATAAAGCAGGCGTAAAACGGGTGCCATCTTGCGCGTTACCCTGCCGGAGATAATCATCAGATCCGACTGGCGCGGCGTTGCACGCATTAACTCCATGCCAAAGCGGCTCATATCATGCTTGGCTGCCTGACCTGCCATCATTTCAATGGCACAGCAAGCCAAACCAAACAGCATCGGCCACATGGCATATGTGCGCGCCCAATTTACCGCTTGCTCAATACGCATCGTGACAGCACCTAAATCTGCGGCTTTCTGTTCTATTCCCATTCCAATGCTCCTTTCTTCCAAGCATAAACATATCCAACCAATAAAATCAAAATGAAGATGAGCATTTCGATTAAACCAAATAAACCCAACTGGCGGAAGGTGACCGCCCAGGGATAAAAGAAAACCACCTCAATATCAAAAAGGATAAAAAGAACAGCAACCAGGTAAAACCTCACCGGGAGGCGACGTGTACCTGGACCAATCGGCGTCATCCCCGATTCGTACGGCTGTGATTTGCGTTCTGTAGGTTTGTGGGGTCCGAAAGCATGACCCAGCACCACGACAAACCCCGCTAGAATAATCGCGAGAGTAAATAAAATAAAAAGTGGTAGATAATCGAGAAACATAAGACAGCCCCAGCAGTTTAAAATAGCAAGGGGTGAACGATTACCCCAAACTATTCTGGTGCCCTTTGGTTAAGGGCCGATAATTTTAAGGAACGCCTCACCCCGGACTGAACTTCTCCAAAACTCAACTATCTTATCATAGGGTCGAATCGGTGTCAAATTTCACAATCGATGATATAGGTCAATATGAATCTGGCTTAATTATATACTCAATCCGATATAAATACACTCTCTCATTTTGAAAGATCAATTCCACCCCGGGGCAATCCTCGAACTGATCTGGCTGCATCGAACCCCGATTCGCAGAAAGATAAATATGGGTCAGATCTTCTGCCCGAGCGATTTCCCAGAATTCTTGTGTACAGCCATTTAATTGGCTGAACTGCCCGGCAACTGAATTCACCTGATCAGTATATTCACTGTCTCCCATCCCATAGAGACCATTAGGAAGTGTTGTCATGCGAGCTGCCAGCGGGGTTATCCACCAACCTCCATCAACGCCCCGGTAGCTGCCGTATTGCCAATGGGTTACATTGATCCCAAAGCGAGCCCCTGGCGGGGTATTGCTATCGATCCAATTAATCGCTTCAAGGTCATCCCTGGTAGCAAGAATCGTCGCGGAGTTTATCACCGTGCGCGTTTCAAAGATTCCCCAGCCAACCAGCATCGTGAATAAAAACAAAACCACAACTACTTTAATGGAGGTGAGTTTCTCGATCGGCGACCAGTCGATGAAACTGACCAGCAGTTCGGCGACCAGCAAAGCAGTTGGCAGGAACAACACAATGACTGCGTGATCCGGTCTGAAGGGAGCAATATAAAAACCTACTGGCAAACTGAGAATGGACAAGACGATCGTCCACACCCCAAATGCTCGAGTTCGATCCCGGAATAAGGAAATAACCAACCCCGGCAGCGCCAGGAACAACAAGGTTTGATTACGGTCAGGTCCCAACAGTCGCCAAAGATAAGTCAGATACTCAGGAAAATATAATTCATTAACAGCTTCCAGGGTCGGTTGAATAGCGACAACCTTGACCCCCTGCTGAGCATAACCCCACATTCGGTATAACCAGGGTCCTGCTAAGATCATTCCAACCAGTGCTGCCAGGAGCAATGGCAGCCAGGTGCTCCACACCGCATGAGTATTATTGCGGATATTGCCAAGCAGCACCTTAACTCCAAGGATAATCAGAAATATTGCCAATAGGGCTGCAGCAAAATAATGGCATAAAAGTATACCGGCGGTCAATAATCCAAAAGTGAATAATCGTGATAGCTTTACGCCCTTATTGACCATGTCTAAGGCAGCTGCCATGGTTAAAGGAAGCAGCAGCATCCCGGTCAATAAGGTATAGCGGCCCCAGGTAACGTAATATGCCGGCATCTGGGTTACGAAGGCAACCAGAATGGCGCTCAAGACTGCCCGCCGCCAACCTCCCCACAGAGCTTTTCCCAGGCGATAAACTGCCAGTGCAATGGCAGCATTGAGAACCTGCCCCAGGTAAAGAACCGTCTCAGGTGGGCTGAGGCGCGTAAAAAACGAGAATACCGCTGCCAAAGCATGGAATGCGTAATGGTAATAAAACGGCACCGGCATGTAAGGCTCAAAGGTTTCTGGTATGCCGCCATTTTCAAGGAACAATACCACGATCTGAACGTGATGAATCGAGTCCACCCACAAAGGTAGTACCACCTCGCGGATTTGAAAAAATCGCCAGATCAGAACAACCAGAAAGACCAGAGTAAGGATAAGGTAAACCAGCTTACCCTGCACCAAAGAGGACGATTGGTAGTTGTGACCATTAGAATCTTCAAGATACGCAGGTTCTTCAGGCCCCTGATCGGCACTGCTTATTCCCCGGTTCCTTTCTTTCCACCAACGTCTCAGTCCCAAAAAAGCCGGGATAGCCAATACGCAATACACAGCAATGATGGAAACCGGTGTGAGGCGCAAGCCAAAGAGATATGCTAAAAGCGCAAGAAAAGCAATCATTGAGATGCTCAATCCGAGCGCGTCAGCCAACCGTTCGAAAGTATCCTGCTCAGGATCCCAAAAGAAAGCCAGCCAGGCGAAGCCTGGCAGGAAGAGCACCATCGCCCCAGAAAACAGGGTCCAGGTTGCAGAAATGAATGGGGGCATTTAACCTAAATATTCGCGTAGATTTCGGCTGCGAGTTGGGTGGCGTAATTTACGCAGTGCTTTAGCTTCGATCTGGCGTACTCGTTCACGGGTCACATTGAAGTGCTGTCCCACCTCTTCTAAAGTATGGTCCTTTCCATCTATTAGGCCAAAACGCAGCTCTAAAACCTCGCGTTCTCGATCAGATAAGACAGCCAGCGCATTTTTAACTTGTTCACGCAGCATTTCTCGAGCCGCAGCATCCATAGGCTCGAGCGCATCATGATCCTGGATAAAATCTCCCAGCTGGCTGCTATCCTCAGTCCCAACTGGACTTTCCAGGGACATGGGTTCTTCTGAAGCGCGCATAATTTTACCGACCTTATTCGCAGCCCTCATCCAGCGCCGGCGTACATCAATAGGAATTTGAGTCCCATCTTCACGCGCTTGCATGATGATCTCAACATCTGGCGGATCCATGAAATCCGCTTCCAAGGCTAACTCATCACTATTCGGATCCCGACCCAACACTTGAACTAGCTTGCGTTGGGCACGCATCAACCGGTTGATCGATTCAAATACATGCACAGGAATTCGAATCGTGCGCGCTTGATCTGCGATCGAACGACTGATGGATTGGCGAATCCACCAGGTGGCGTAAGTGCTGAATTTATAGCCTCGGGTGGGATCGAATTTTGTGACCGCTCTCAGTAAACCGATATTACCTTC
>JALHTN010000430.1 GCA_022865865.1 Anaerolineales bacterium | reverse complement strand
CGCCTGGCTGAAAACCATGGCCACAACCGCTACCGCTGCTGCTGGGATGCGCAGGATCTGCAGGAAGGTGCGCACCTGCCCTCCATTGACATCGGGTTCGGGGTACAGTCGGGCTACCTCCCTTCCCAATTCGCGCGGGTCTGGACGCAGCAGTATGAAAACTGCCAAGGCGGCCAAGGCGATCAATACAAAAGAGGCTACATAAGGCCCTATCAATGCGTTGTATCCGCTCCCATTTGCCCATTGGCTCATGGGTCCAGCCAGCCAAGGTCCCAGCACAGCACCGACCGTACCGCCGATGACAACATATGAGATCGCCCGGCCCCGCTCTTCGGGGGGGTGGACTTCTGCAGCTGCAAAACGACCCAGCTGCAGCGCTGCCCGCGCGGCACCGCTGAACGCCATCCCGGCCAGGAAGATAGGAAAGGAAAACACACCGATCGCAGCGGCAGCGATCACCGTTCCAAACAAACCGACACCCAATCCCATCAGCATTCCCAACCGCCGGCCAAAACGCTCCATGGCAAAGCCCAAGAGGAAAGCAGAAAGCGCAGTTCCCAAGGTGAACATGGCTGCCGGCAGCCCGGCCCAGGCAGGATTCCCACTTATTTCAGCTCCCACGATCGGGTTGACTGTTGCTGCGACAAGAAATCCTGCCGATCCAAGGCTCATCGCCAGGAAGAGTGTGAAGGTGATTTTACGCGCTAGTCGGGTGAGATCCATTTATTTACAATTTTCTGCCAGAACAGATTTGGAGTTTGTTGCCCTGATAAGGAATGTAGTGTAACCCAAGGTGAAACCGCTGGCAATCCTTGAGCAATGACATCCTTGAGCAATGACATTGTTATTGTTCAGCGAAATTGACAGTATGTAACTGTTCAGCGAAAATGTCACACTATGAGCAAAAATAATGACCTTAATTATGATATACCAACCTGGGTCACACCCAGTTTATCCCTTGAGCGTGCTCATACGATAGCACTGTAGATAAATTGGCATTGATATCATTGCGGAAATGTACCGGGAGATCGAACACAAATCACCCTACCCTGCGGGTATTTTAAAAATAGTGATATCCATACCAAACCGAGCAAGTATATCCGGCGGCAATTGGCACAAGCCTGATTTTTTGATCTTATTTTCTTCAGCTGTTTATTAGGAGGTAACCGGAATGCCCAAGGATGATATAGTCTTGTGCGAAACTCCAACACCGGGAAAACAACCAACCCGGATTGATCACTGGAAATATGATCTCATGCGGAATTTCATCCTGGAAGTAGTGCCCTCCGATGAGCAGGGTGTTGAATTCCGTGATTTATCTAAACTGGTTGAACAGCAAATCTCTCCAAGCCATCTGGGTAATCTTGGCTCTGTATCATGGTATACAACCACGGTCAAACTGGATATGGAAGTCAAAGGAGAGATGGAGCGGGTTCCTGGGTCCAAACCACAAAGGTTGAGGATTACCGGGACAAAGTAATACTTATCGAGTGCATCAATTCAATTGTCATTGCGAGTCGAACAATCGAGCGATCTCATCTCGCGCAGGGTACGGCAGCAGCTCCCGATCTCCATTCGTATCACTCCAGACCTGCGCGGGACCTCTCTCTACCCGTCCGATTTCTACACAAGGGATGCCTTCCAGCTCCAGCGCCTGGCAGATTTGAGCAGATTGTTTATGATGAGTCGTGAGCAGCAAGGCTCCCGAGGCAATAGCTGCCAGAGGATCGAGATCAAAAGCCGCGCAAATACGCTCAGCAAGAGGGGCTATGGGTACCAGCTGAGGATGGAAAACCAGCGCATGACCACATGCTCCTGCCAGCTCCCATAAAGCAGAAGCCAATCCCCCTTCCGTGGGATCGTGCATTGCAGTTACCTTACCGGCTTTTGTAGCCAGCTCAGCGTCTTTCAAAACGCTGATCCCGGGATGATACAGGTAATCCTGTGCTTTTCCGATTTCCTCAGCGCTTAAGATATCTTTCAGTTTATTGGGAAATTCCCGTGCCATGATCGAGACCGCTTCGATGGGTACGCCTTTTGTCAGCAATAAGCTGTCACCAGGCTGTGCTCCCCGGGGTGTGATCAGGTTTTGGTGTGCGACCTCTCCAATCAAAGTGCCCACGATTATTGGCTGAGTCACTGCATGAGTGATCTCGCTGTGCCCACCGATCACGGTCACCCCGATCTCCTCGCAGGCTTTAAACACCTGCTGGCTGATTTGCTCAACCAGTTCTGGGGTGGTGCTGCCATCCGG
>JALHTN010000429.1 GCA_022865865.1 Anaerolineales bacterium | reverse complement strand
TTTATCCAGCTTTGATCGCTATCTTTTCGGAAAATATTGGATCGGTTGGGATGCTCCTCGGCATTTCAATCTATTCACAGAGCAATCTCTCAACCAATTATTGGGGATGACCAGCCTGGAGGTAATTGCGAAGGGCTGTATTCTTGGCGGGAAGGGTACATTTTTATTAAGCTTAGATAATGCCCTTGATCATAACCATTTTGCGTCCGGGATCAAAAAGTTATATCCCCTCATTTCAGCCCTGCTTTGGCCATACCGGCAGTTTTCGTATCTCGTAAATCGCGGTCCAATCATTACTTATGCGGTCAGAAAAGAATAATGGCGATGTTGAACACAATAAGCCAATCGATTAATAATAATCGTAATCTGTGGGTATTCATCGCCTCGGGAGCAATTTTGGTTCTGGCCACACTTCTGCGCTTGTGGAATTTGGGAAGCGAAAGTGCCTGGATCGATGAAGCGTATTCGATTGAGCTCGCCAAACATTCTGTGGTTGAAATCCTAAATGGAACAGCCGCGGATCAGCATCCACCATTTTATTACCTGCTCCTTCATTTCTGGCTGCGAATCGGATCTGGGGTTACATATGCGCGTTTGCTTTCTGTGATCCTGGGTGTGATTAGTGTCGGTCAAGTTCTCCATTTTGGATATAAGACCGGGGGTGTATACATCGGTCTCGTTGGAGGCTTATTGGTCGCACTCTCTCCTATGCATGTTTGGTACTCGCAGGAAATCCGCATGTATATCCTGCTGCTGTGCTTGACTACCGCCTCAACAACAGCTTTGTGGTGGGCATTGCGGAATAAACAGCTCTTGTTTTGGATTCTATATTGCTTTTTCTCCATTCTTGCCCTCTATACGCATTACTTCGCTGTTTTCATTCTCCTTGGACAGGGGATATGGGTATTGCTCAGGCTTATAAAAGTGCATCCCAAGACTGATTTATGGATTTGGATGGCCAGTACAGCAGCAGCCGTCTTATTATTCCTTCCCTGGCTCCCAGTGGCGATAAACCAGATCCGGTTTCACTCCATGACTTGGGTTGAATCACCGACAATATACGTGATTCGCGACACGCTCTTGCGCCTGGTTTTTGGAGTTGCGGTGCTCTCGCTACCAGATTTCCTGCTCTGGGTAGTATTGGCACTATTAATAGGAATATTCTCCTGGGCCTTAAAGAAATATTTACCCATTTTCAGTATAAAAGATGGCGCTTTCTTCTACATTTCTGCTTGGGGGGTATTACCTTTTCTTTTGATCTCATTTGTTGCCCTCCTTTTTCCAATCTACCAATTCAAGCAATACCTGATCGTGGTATCACCCATCTTACTTGTTGCCGCATGGGTCATATACGTTTTTCCTCGAAATTTCCGCATTACTTCGTTGCTAATTTTAGTACTTGCGGCAAGTTTTTCGCTGATCTACCAACAAATTACTTTGACAAAAGATGATTGGAAAGGTGCAGCTCTCTATATTCAACAAAATTCAACCCACGGTGATGTCCTTTTCGGCAATCCAGCCGCTTCTTCCCTGGCGCTTGCACAATATGCGGAAATCTCTTCCCCATTCCTTGGTACACCAAAAGATTACGATATTATCACAGGTGGATGGGAAGGTGAGATGCTCAACTCTGAATCTACTTCATCGACTTTTGATCCACTGCTCCAAACATACCAACGGGTATGGCTGATTGAATTCTTTCCAGAATTTTGGGATGAAAGCAAAACTGTGGAGGACTGGCTTGAGACCAATTCAAGATTGATAGAAGAGCATTGGTTTGGTAGAATTCGCGTCCGATTATACCAATTTGGCTAAATAAGTAGTGGCTATGCGCAAATGGTTCGATTATTCATGGGATAAGCTTAATTCCGCTTACCAGAATCAAAAAACTAGACGACTCCTTTTTCTGGGCATTTTACTGTTAAGCCTATTTTTTATCGCACTCGCACTGCGGGCAAACTGGAGCGAATTCAAAGCACAAGATTTGAATTTCGATTACCGATTTATCATCTTAGCTGTTCTCATCTATCCGGTTGGGATGCTGCCGACTGCGTTATCCTGGCATACACTTCTGCGCACCATTGGAGTAGCGCTCCCCTTTCGAACGAACTTGAGGATATTCAGCCTCTCTGCTCTTCCTCGACACATCCCAGGTTTTGTCTGGTATATTTCCAGTCGCTCCTTACTTTACAAAGAAGAGAATACCCCTGCAGCAGTGATCGTCACTGCTTCCGCTGCAGATATCATCCTCCTGGCATTAACCGGCTTTCTCTCCACATTAATGCTGTTGGTGTCTGGGATTGGTATCTCACAAGACCTAAATTCTATCCGTACAGCCGCTTATATCGCCATCCCTATCCTCCTGCTGCTGATCATCTCTATCCCCCTGGTTAACCGCCTCCTGCCATATCTCCTCGAAAGGCGAGGGGTTACAGAAATTCCGAGTATTCGCCAGGGATACCTGGTAGTGACTTTGCTGGTGATGTTTATTGCCTGGGCCGGGGGAGGTCTTATCCTTTTCGTGCTCGCGCAGGCTATTTACCCGCTCAGCTGGAGTATGTATCCGGCACTAATCGGTGCCTGGGGTGCTGCTGGAGCTGTCAGTCTGACCGTAGGTATTGGCATCCAGGGTTTAGGTATTCGTGAAATTACACTTAGTGCCATCTTGAGCCTGATAATGCCCCCGGTTATCGCCATAATCCTGGCGGTAGTTTTCCGCTTGGTGCTGACCGTCGGTGAATTTTTATGGGTAATGCTGTTTATCTGGCTAACGAAAAAACCCCCAGAGAAAATTGGGGGTTCAGTTTCCTGATTAATTGTCGCTAGAAAGATTTGTATTCAGGGATTTAATTTTCGGCTTTACCTAAAACAGGGTTGCTTCACAGTCAATTATCATTAACTAAGGCAAACTTAAGCTGCCTAATTCAACAGTTTGGTCAACTTCCGCAGCTGTAAAAGTCATAATTGAATATGCACCGTCCTCCATACTCCGGGTTGGGATTTGAGCCCCACCCTTAGTCACCACAACGACTGCGTACTTTCCGGGTTCGATGTTCACGAAGACAAATTCGCCAGTCCGTTCATCAACATCGGCTTGGGGAACTTCTCCCACGGTGAATTGCGGGATTCCCGAAACGCCCTGACCTTCCGCACCTACCGGGACCAAGTGAATGGCATCATCTGGTGCTGGCAGCAAAGAAATCGGATCGCGTACCACCAGCAGGCCATGCAGGGTGATGTAGCCTGACTCGGATACTGCGAATTCATAAGGTTCAATAGTCGGACTGCTCTGTACAGGAGCAGCAGTTGGGGATTCATTGAGAACATTCTCAACGATTTCCGTGGATGTCGTCGCTGGCTGGCATCCTGCCGCAACCAGAAGCATGAATGTTCCAACAAGCAAGGTGATAATTTTTATTGAATATTTTCCAGTCATATTTTCTCGCTGTTATTTCTTTATTTGATAATTATGGGTAACAAAACAAACTGATTTTACCAATCTTACCAGTGAGGTGCAAGGAAAACCACCTAATGATTTCACCAGAAATCACCAGCCCATTTTGGGGAAATAACCCGCATTGATAGCGATCTGTCGGAAATAAAAACACAACAAGAATTTTATCATCTGGTAAGAAAAAAACCTCCTGAGATGTTTCCCAGGAGGTTTTGCAGTAACTGTGAATTTATGGTGGACTATTTATTGAAAGCGTTATAGCTCATTGACCAATCGCCCAGGGTTGACCCCATCTGGGCAGCGTTGTTGAAGTTCACGATGCAGCTGATTTGAGCACCACCAGCATTGGCAGTAACAGTAGCACCACCCTGGAATCCAGCAGGTAGGAAGCCCTCAGACCCAGTAACCTTCTCAATTGCAGCGCCAGGTGCCAGTGTGCCCGTATTATAGGCATTACCGGTATAGCCGTCGTATTTGATATTGAGTGAAGTTGAAACTGATCCAATGTTCTGGCAGGTGAAAGAAGTATTCCAACCATAGTAGGCTTTCATCACGCTGGGGATACCAACAGTTCCAGTTCCAGTTCCAATTCCATTATAAGTCTGGGCTTGGGAACCATTAGCCGCGTTTACTACCGAAATCAATCCTGTGCTGCCAGATTCTTGAATGGTTGCTCCAAAGTAGCCACTCGCTCCATGCTCACTGGGTATGTACAACAAGCAGCCAGGCTGAGCATCTGTCAGGTTGCAGGTGGAAGTACCACTGTCGCTGTAGGTTACCGTCACAGTAGTATTGCCTGCACCCAGTTTACGGATATTGAGGCTGGAGTTCCAACCATAGTAGTTCTTGTATAGGGCTGGTGAGTACAGCTTCGAATTGCCGGTCATCACACCACTGAAGGATTGTGTGTTCCCGCCAGCAGGTGCTGTTTGGTTATCAACTGCCACGATCGGTTGATCGGATACAATCTTGGCAGATCCATTGCAGCTGGTGCTGCCAGTGAAACCTGAGGGGGTAGTTGTCTCCAGATCGAAGTGATGGGAGGCAAATAAGGGTATATTTTGTACCGAAAGGGTTCCTGTCGAGCCATTCGTGCAGTTGATTGTCAATGTAACATCTGCAGGAGCTGCACCCACATTCTGCACAGAAATCAAACTGTACCAGCCGTAGTAGTTATAAACTGCGGATGGCATATAGAATGTAGTTGCGCCAGAACTAAATCCAGAGTAGCTGCCGTTGAAATTGACAGAACCCTGCCCTACCAGGTTAGCAATACCCACTACCTGGGCAGTAGAAGCGATCACAACCGAATAGCGGCCGTTGGGCAGCTGGCTGGTCGGAATGCCAGGCACATATACCTCAAAGGATTCACCTGGTGCCAATGTGAAGGGGTTTGCCTTACCTGAATTCAAGGGATTGGGTGTCGTTTCAACCCCTGCTTCATCGACAAAGGTGATCGTGACTGATGCACTGGTTGTATCGATGTTTTGCACAGTGAAGGAAGATATATCGGTATCTCCCAGCTGGGCAAAAGCAGTTCCGACCAAAGCAAACAACATGGCAACCACTGCAATCAACGTAATAATGCGGAATTTTTTCATTAGTTTATCTCCTCAATTGATTTTTTGATTTAACTCCGATTCAAATTCAAGACAAACGCGCATTTCGCGCAGATACAATGATAATTTACCTGATTCAAAGGGATTAATCAATAACACTTATGGGTTATTAAGGCGTTTTTAGCGAATAATCGGCATAACAAATGTGTAAATTGCCTGGTAAGCAATACTTTTCTCCGAAATTACCTCATCCAACTCCCCACCGACCAGGTACAAGTGGGTATCCAATGGAACCAAACCAAAGTTCGTGATTGATTCCGTAGTTGGGCTGTCGAACTCCTGCCAGATCCCCTCTTGCGGTGAGTAGACCAGGGAGGACTGCGAACCACCTTCACCAATTTCTCCACCTACAACGTGGATCATATTCCCTAACCCTGCCACCCCCATTCCATAGCGGCTCGCTGGAAGATCAACCGCTTCGGCCCACGGATCGGTTTGTAAATCATCCAATTCTGGAATATAAACTTCCATTGATGATAATCCTGCTGCGCCATCGTATCCGCCCAGCACGAAAATCTTTCCTCCAGATACTGCCGCACCAGCGAATCCCCGTGCAGTTGACATAGCTGTCTTGTTATTCCACTGATCTTGCTCTGGATCGTATTGGTAAACACTGTCCAGATACCTGATTCCGTCCCAGCCGCCGAATAGATATAGGTTTCCCTCATAAGATATCAGCGCGTA
>JALHTN010000428.1 GCA_022865865.1 Anaerolineales bacterium | reverse complement strand
CGGATATGTCGATTACTGTATCGTAGGATTGGCTCGGGTTGAGCGCAACACTCCCGCTTTCAAAAACCTGATGATCGGCTGACATCGGATTCGCGAGGATGTTGGAGCGCAGTTTAGCGGATTTATCCGGGGGTTTGAGGTGGGTGTTTCCGCTCTTGAGGATCTGCAATGCTGCGGCAGCATCCAGCGCTCCATAACCAGTTGCGTTGAGGTCTTGCCAATCTTCCCCGATAATTTCTCGATCTGCGCTTAACAACAGCGAGTTTCGCCAGGCAAGCCAGGGTGTATCGAGACCAGTCTCGGTTTCATAATGAGCGTTCAGCAGTGCGGCGGTTCCGGAGACAACCGCGGCAGCATAGGAGGTGCCAAAAGCCCAATGCAGATCATCCTGGGAACCAAATTGGAAACTCCACATGCCTGGGGCGGTAAGATCTGGGCCGAAACGCCCGTCGCTCATGGGTCCGCGGCTGGAAAAATCTGCCACCCGAATTTCCTCTGAGGGACGCATCACCAAGCCCTGGTCAGGAGTTTGCAGGTCGACCAATCCAAGATATTCATAGAAAACCCGTGATGTATCGGCATAATCCAAGGCACCAACAGCGATCGAATCGGAAGAAGTAGCCGGCGATGCCAGGCTGTTGGGCAGCGGTCCACTATTCCCCGCAGCGGCTATCACCAGCATACCCTCTACCCTGAACTGCTCCAGGAAAGTATCCAAGATCGCGCGGCCTTCAAAACCGGTCGGTCCACCAAAACTGAGATTGACCACATCGATATCCAGCGCATTGGTGCGTTTTAAGGTTAATAAATGATCCAAGCCGTCTAAGATGACCGAAGTGGGTGAATTCCCTCCACCGGTATCGAATATCTTGACCGGATAAATTTGAGCTGCAGGTGCCTGGCCGAAGATAGGGGCTTCGTTTTTCCCCCAAGGCAGATAAGTCGATATGGCCTGATTGAGGGGATCCGAAGGGTTGTTAGAAAAATCGAGTGTGCAGGCGGAAGCGATCACCCCGCCGATATGCGTACCATGCCAGTGATTGCGTGGATCGGTGGCCGGGATGCCATCCCCAGTAGCGTTATATCCTTCTGGGAACCCCGGTGCTCCAATAACGGCATGCCGGAGACATACGTTTGGCACGGTTCCGGTGTCGACCACTGCCACCACACTTCCGCTGCCGCGCTGGGTCTCCATCCAAATTTGATCTGCACCACTATTGAGGTAACTTCCATAACCCTGTGGAGAGATATTTGGCTTGAGTGAGTTTGGATCGATGCTGTTGATCACAAATCCAGCTGCATCCAGTACCTGGAGATCCTCGGGTCGCGTGCGACCCTCTGGCGCGGTTCCATCCAGCAGAATTATCATGCTGTCTTTTGCCACCCTGATTACATCGGGATGGTTATGAACACTGCCTAGAGCTTCGGCTGGGATGGTGGCTGCCAGTGCAGATACATTCTGGTAAACGTAATTGATCGTTCCCCCAACACTGGTAATCTGATTAATGACCGGCTGTGTACTGCCATCGGTTTGGATGAGCACATCCACATTCCCCAGGATCGAATCGTCCATGGCGTTGACCGGATAGGATCTTCCCAGAGTGGAGGAAGCACAAAATAACAAGACGCACAAGCAGAATAGAGAAAGTACGCGTTTCATTCCTTTACCTCCCCACCAAGCCAACCAGTGTCATAGAAGTTTCATCACCGATCGCTGGTTTTGAAACCAGTTGGTTATCTAAAGTGAAGCAGCTATTTTTACATACGGAAGCGCAATCGGGCGGATTGCCATTGGATACACCGGGTATCCCCTCCAGTTCTTGAGCGGCGAGACCAACAGTAAAAATGCTGGTAATCGCAGCCCGTAATGATCTTAATCCAATCTGGAGCGATTTTTTTCATGCTGACAGTTCTGAAAGCTGCTTCCCACACTTTAATCCTCGTGCAAGAAACAGGCCAGGCAGGGTAGCCAGGCATATTCGCTAAAACCTGAGGTGGCAAATGGGATTGAATTTCGTTCCCATTCAGGTTAGCTAAAACCTTGAGGATTGGTGCGTGTCTAGTGGGTCACTTCAGTGTTTTATAGAAATAACGGGTAATGGTTCTCGGGCGAAGCGGACCAGGTTGTTGAGTTGCCCAAAACCTGTGCTTGTGCTATAGTTCATTGGAATTTGCCTGCTGATGCCAGGGGCAAACTTTATTTTTTTGATGGGATGGTGCGCAATAAATGGATAATACTTTCACGAAATTGGAACTTTCCAATGGTTTATTAGTAATGCTCAAGGAGATTCACTCCGCGCCGTTAACCAGTCTTTGGTTATGGTACCGGGTGGGTTCCCGGAATGAAACACCCGGGATAACTGGTATTTCTCATTGGACCGAGCACATGCAGTTTAAAGGTACGCAACGCTTCCCGGCAGATGTGCTCGACAAAGCTGTTGCCCGCGAGGGTGGATATCGCAATGCGATGACCTTTCTGGATTGGACAACATACTTCGAGACACTGCCTGCGAATAAGATCGACCTGGCTCTTGACCTTGAGGCTGATCGCATGCTCAACAGTATCTTCGATGCGGAGGAGGTCGAGTCTGAACGCACGGTGATCATCTCCGAACGACAGGGAAACGAAAACGAGCCGATGTTCTTGCTTTCCGAGGAAGTCCAGGCAGCTGCTTTCAGGGTCCATTCCTACCATCACGAAGTGATCGGTGACAAGATCGATTTAGAGACCATTCAGCGCGAGGATCTCTACCAGCATTACCGCAGCCATTATGCTCCAGGCAATGCAGTGCTGACATTGGCGGGAGATTTTTCGACGGATAAAATACTGGACCGCATCCGGGAATTGTACGAACCTTTACCTGGAAGCAACCTGCCTGAACTCAAGATGCGCCCAGAGCCAAAACAATCTGGGGAGCGTATCGTCAATGTTGAAGGCCCCGGAGAAACGACATATGTAGAGGTCGTTTACCACGCCCCAGCAGCAAGCGACCCGGATTTTTTTCCATATCTGGTAGCGGACAGTTTACTCACCGGTCCCAGCAGCCTCAATGTTTTTGGTGGTGGGATTTCGAACAAGACCTCTCTTCTGTACCAGGCATTAGTCGATACTGAGCTGGCAGTCAGCCTGCAAGGTGGTTTGACTGCCACAGTCGATCCTTTCCTGCACACCATCGTGGCGACCGTTCACCCAGATAGCACAGCAGAAGCCGTAGTCCAGGCGATCGATCAAGAAATCAACCGGGTTCAGGATACGCCTCCACCCCAGGAGGATGTTGACCGGGCTGTCAAACAGGCGCGTGCTTTGTTTGCTTATGGCAGTGAGAGCATCACCAACCAGGCATTCTGGATGGGTTATGCGGAAATATTCGATACTTATGATTGGTTTATAAATTACTTAGACCGGCTGGCTGAAGTAACACCTGATCAAATCCAGCGCATCGCCCAAACCTATATGAGATCGAGCAGCCGGGTGTTAGGTGTTTATCGACCGGTTGAGCGTCAGGAGGTGGCAGCATGACCCGCATGGAACCCAATTCACTCAGCCTTTCACTTCCAGGACCAGATGATATCCGCCGCCGGAAGATGGCAAATGACATTGTCGTGTTGGTGCGCTCAAACTTCAACAGCCCCTCGGTGGTGGTCAACGGATATATAATGGCCGGCAGCCTCTTCGATCAGGATGAGCGGCTGGGGCTGGCAAGTTTCACCGCAGACGCCTTGCTGCGGGGGACGGCCCAGCGT
>JALHTN010000427.1 GCA_022865865.1 Anaerolineales bacterium | reverse complement strand
ATGACCAGGTCAGGAATAAGAAGATCACGAACCAGCTGGGGTGCAGGCTGATCGGTATCCCGCTAATTTTGAATATCTTTATACTCTTTCCCATAAGTTACCTCTAAGCGATCCTTATCTATATAGACGGAAATCACTCTCATAGCTTACCCGAAAATTGTTAGCAGAATATATATATTATATTAGGAGTTGATTTGTCTTATTCCGGATCGCGCTCAGAAATGATCTTGATCTCAATTACCGCACCCCACCGAATCAAGATAAATAGTTTTGAAAAGCTGGTTTACAGGAAAGGGATTAGGTCTGGGTTTGCAAACGCCAGGCCAGGGCGGAGTAGCGTTGAGCCACGCGGTTGTTGCTCACTGCAATTCCGATCGCGCGCCGGTTGCCCACCAGGACGCATAAACGCCTGGCGCGGGTCATCGCAGTATAAAGCAGGTTCCGCTGCAGCATCATGTAATGGGCGGTGATCACCGGGACGACGACCACTGGAAATTCAGATCCCTGGGCTTTGTGCACCGAGATGGCATACGCCTGTACCAGCTGGTCGCTATCCATCCAATCGTATTTCACCAGGCGCCCATCAAATTCAACTTCCAGGGTGTGAGCCACAGGATTAATACCCATCACCCGGCCGATATCACCGTTGAAAACATCGATATCATAATTATTCTGGGTTTGCATGACCTTATCCCCCTGCCGGAATGTCCTCCCATAAAGGTGTTTTTCAGGTTTCTTGAGCGACGGCGGGTTGAGCGCAGCTTGCAGCTGCTCATTGAGCATATTCACACCCGCAAGCCCCCGGTACATGGGTGCCAATACCTGGATCTGCGTCATGGCGTCAAATCCGAACCTGGCCGGGATGCGGTTGCAGACCACATCCTGCACCCAGCTGGCAGCACCCTGCGCATCTTCAGCAGGGAACAAAAAGAAATCATTATCCCCGATCTCAGCCGACTCTTTAAAGAGCGGCATGTCACCCTGGTTGATGCGGTGGGCATTCGTGATGATCTGGGAGCCGGATTCCTGGCGAAAAATATAGCTAAGACGGGTGACCGGAGCGATCCCGCTGGCTATCACGTCCCGTAAAACATCTCCTGCACCCACGGAGGGCAGCTGGTCGACATCTCCGACCAGTAGCAGGAGGCAGCCGGGCGGCACAGCTTTGAGCAGCTGCTGCGCGAGGATCAGGTCCAGCATCGAGGCTTCATCGATTACCAGCAGATCAATATTCAGCGGGTTCTCGGCATTGAACTTGAAGCCCTCTCTAGGAGAGAAACCCAGCAGGCGGTGAATCGTACTCGCTGGTCGCCCGGCAGCTTCCGACAGACGCTTGGCAGCTCTTCCTGTGGGTGAAGCCAATGCATAAGACTTGCGCCCTGATTCGGCCACCTCAATGAGTGCTTTAAGCGCCGTTGTTTTGCCCGTCCCGGGTCCCCCTGTCAGCACGCTTACCGGGTGGCTGAGAGCCGTACGGATAGCCGCGGCTTGTTCATCTGTCAGCTGCGGGTCGATGGGGACAAAAGCTGGTGGCAGGTCGCTCATCCGTGAGGGCAGGCTTGCAGCCAATCGCCCCAGCAGCTGGCTGACTCCCTTCTCGCTGTGATAGAAAGGCATCAGGTAGATTGCCGGCTGGTTGTATTGCTCTTTCGTTTCGCTGACCCCGGGGGAAGCCGCCTCAGGTTTCCTATCCGGGACGGTTTTTTCTGTGGGCACCAGGTCCTGGTAGACCCGGTTTTGCTCCCGCAGCCGTTCAATCGCCGCGGGGATCAGCTCGGCTTCAATTTCCCCTAACAATTCCAGTGCAGCCTCGGATAGAACCTCCCTTGGTACATAGACATGACCGTTATTAATCATCTCGTTGAGCGCATAAACCAGACCAGCCTCCACTCTGGAGGGGTGGTCATGTGGCAAACCCAGCGATTGGGCGATCCGGTCCGCAGTTTTAAAACCCACGCCGTGGATATCCTTTGCCATGCGGTAGGGATCTGACTGCACCACCGCTAACGACTGGTTGCCGTACTCTTTATAGATCTTGATCGCCAGGTTGGTGCTGACCTCATGGCTGTGCAGGAACAGCATGATATCTTTCACCTGCTTCTGTTCAATCCAGGCGCTGGCGATCGCACCCGAGCGTTTCGGACCGATATCCGGCACTTCCAGCAGTCGCTGGGGCTGGTTTTCGATCACCTCCAGCGCTTGATCACCGAACTGGTCGACGATCCGCTCAGCGAGACGCGGCCCAATGCCCTTAATTAACCCGGAACCTAGATAGCGCCGCATACCTGCCACAGTGGCAGGCGCGATCTGCTCGCAGGTTTCGGTTTGAAATTGTAGGCCGTGTTTGGGATGATTCTTCCAGCTGCCTGTCAGGCGCAGCTGTTCTCCAGGGCTCAGTTCAGGTAGATTGCCAACCACTGTAGCCAGGTCTTCGCTCGAGAAGCCTGGACCCGTAGGCTGATCTGGATGGAGCCGGATTACACTGTAGCCGTTTTCAGGGTTGTAATACGTGATGCGCTCTACCGAGCCGGTCAGGGTATCTATCAGCGTCACACCCTCCTACTTCGGAATTTCGCCGCTTGACACCCGGATTACTGCATT
>JALHTN010000053.1 GCA_022865865.1 Anaerolineales bacterium | reverse complement strand
TCAACCGGATTCGCATCTATTCGCCCCTACCGTATGCTGTTTTGGGGATCGGTTTGTGGCTTGCTTTTCTCGAGTCAGGTATCCATCCAACCATCGCAGGGGTTTTATTAGCAGCCACTATCCCCACCTGGGGTGCACCCGATACAAAAGCTTTGCTGGCACAGTGTGTTTCGGTGCTTGATGAGTTTGATGTGCCCGGCAGCGCGCAAACCAACCGGGTGCAAGTTGCTGCTCAAACACTTGAAACAGTCGCCGATCGCATGCAGTCTCCCGCCCAACGGCTGGAACACAGTTTGCTGCCCTGGACCACTTACTTTGTTCTGCCTGTTTTCGCGTTGGCCAATGCGGGTGTGGCATTGGAATTTGATCAAAGCTTGTTGAGTATGGTGAGCATCGGTGTTGTGCTTGGCCTTGTCCTGGGAAAGGCAATCGGAGTCACGCTATTCGCCTGGATCGCGGTGCGCCTGGGCTTAGCAGACCTGCCGCGCAATGTCACGATGCGCCAGTTATTCAGCGCCAGCTGGTTGGCTGGGATTGGATTCACGATGTCACTCTTCATTGCCGGAAATGCTTTCCGTGGGAATCTTGATTTATTGGATGAAGCTAAAGCCGGGATCCTGGTTGCCTCGCTTCTGGCCGGCATCATTGGTTATGTGCTCACCTACCTGACCACACAGACCCACCATGAAACTTCGCATATTGAGGCGCTAGCTGCCGCCGACTGAATCATATATCTAAGCCCTCTAATAGGGATATTGCAGACCAGATACTTTTCATTGGGGACGATGCTGCTGATCGACCAGACAGCATGAGGCTTGGATGTTTTGAGGGGACGGGGTAATAACACCAGGAGATTGAGAGGTTATAATTCTTAGTCGACCGAAATGAACTCAACTCATACCTTAACGAGCAGACAATCTAAGATGACAAACGCACTCGATTTTCAATCCATAATTATCACCCTGCAAAATTACTGGGCAGATCTGGGGTGCCTGATTTGGCAGCCGTACTACACCCAGGTAGGTGCAGGAACCATGAATCCGGCCACGTTCCTGCGTGTTTTAGGACCTGAGCCGTGGAACGTGGCTTATGTAGAACCCAGCATCCGTCCGGATGATGGGCGCTATGGGGATAATCCCAACCGCATGCAGCAGCATTACCAGTTCCAGGTGATATTAAAACCTGACCCCGGCAATCCGCAGGAGATATATCTTAATTCTCTAAAAGCTTTGGGCATCGATCCCCTTGAGCACGATATCCGCTTCGTTGAGGATAACTGGGAGCAGCCAGCTATTGGTGCCTGGGGGTTGGGCTGGGAAGTCTGGCTTGACGGGCAGGAAATTACCCAATTTACCTATTTCCAGCAAGCGGGAGGCATCAATATTGATCCGGTCTCGGTGGAGCTCACTTATGGTCTCGACCGGATAGCTATTGCCCTCCAGCGAGTGCGTGGTTTTCAAGATATCCAGTGGAACAGCGTGCCCGAGGATGCCATCCTGGCTCAGAAGAATTTATCCGCCGGTGACGTCAATTTGCAGGCTGAACGGGAGCACAGCCGCTATTATTTTGAGGTGGCGGATATTGCGCGCCTGCGCCAGATGTACGAGTTATATGAAGCTGAAGCCAATTTAGCCCTGGAACAGGATTTGATCCTGCCAGCTTATGATTATCTGCTTAAATGCTCACATACCTTCAATGTACTGGATACCCGCGGCGCGATTGGAGTTACGGAGCGGCAGGCATTTTTTGGCCGCATGCGCGATGTCGCCCGCAGAATCTCCTCTGCCTACATAGATGAGCGCCAGCGTTTAGAATTTCCCTGGCTAGATGAAGGACAAGTAGCTGTGATTGGCGAGGCTGCTCAAGAAGGTTCACAGGTATCGGCAGCTTCAATTCCCCCAGATCATACAAAATCCGGGACTTTCCTGCTGGAGATCGGTACTGAAGAGCTGCCGGCAGGGGATTTATCGCGAGCCCTCGAGCAGTTAGAGGCGGGGACCAGGAGCATGATGGCTGAGAACCGGCTTTCCCATGGCGAGGTAAAAGTCCTGGGAACCCCGCGCCGCCTGGTGGTGAGCGTGGATGATCTGGTTGCCTCCCAACCTGATGAGGAACAGGAGGTAAAAGGTCCTCCGGCGGAGAGAGCATTCGATGCCCAGGGTCAACCTACAGCAGCTGCACAGGGATTCGCTCGCAGCAAGGGAGTACATGTCAGCGATCTGCAGATACGTGAAATGGACGGTGGCAAGTATGCGGTCGCAACTGTGCGTTCGCAAGGCCGCCCGACCCCATCTGTGCTGTCAGAACAGCTGCCAGGTCTGGTCGCTTCACTGCGCTTTGGGAAATCGATGCGCTGGAACAGCAGCAATATCTCCTTTTCAAGACCCATTCGCTGGTTGCTGGCACTTTTCAATGAGCAGGTGCTGCCATTTTCATATGCCGGAATACGCTCGGGTGATTCCACCCGGGGACTGCGTTTTTACCAACCTGAAGAGATCGAGGTGAGATCTCCAAAGACTTACTTCTCGTCTCTTGCCGGTCAGGGTATTATCCTTGACCAGGACGAGCGTGCGCAGCGTATCCGTGAGCAGGTGGATGAGTTGGCGGAAGAAATTGGGGGTCAGGCGGTGGTAGATGCCGACTTATTAACTGAGGTTACCAATCTTGTTGAAGCACCATTGGGGATACGTGGATCCTTCGACCCCAAGCATTTAGAATTACCGCGGGAAGTCTTGGTTTCAGTGATGAAGAAGCACCAGCGCTACTTCCCGGTGGAAGAGAACGGGCAGCTGCTGCCGTATTTCATTGCGGTCACCAACCGGGGTGAATCTGACCGCTCCCAAGAATTAGACCTGATCATCGAAGGTAATGAGCATGTCATCCGCGCACGATTTGCAGATGCAGCATTCTTCGTCAGCGAGGATATCAAACAGCCTCTGGAAGATTATCTGCCTCAACTGGACAGCCTGATGTTCCAAAAGGATTTAGGTTCGGTCCTGGATAAAGCACAACGTATCCGAGACCTGGTGGCTGATCTTGCTCCCCAGTTGGGCTTGAGTGCGGAGCAAGTAAAGGACGGCCAGCGGGCAGCAGAGTTATGCAAAGCAGACCTGGTAACCCATATGGTCGTGGAAATGACTGCCCTGCAGGGCACCATGGGTCGTTATTACGCCCAAAATTCAGGTGAGCTGTCTTCTGTCGCAGATGCGATCTTCGAGCACTACCTGCCTCGTTACGCGGGCGATGAAACACCGAGATCATTGCCCGGGCTGGCGGTTGGTCTGGCGGACCGCTTGGATTCTCTCGCGGGTTTATTTGCTGTGGGTCTCGCACCCTCCGGCACTAAAGATCCATTTGGGCAACGACGAGCCGCCCTGGGTGTGGTTGGCAATTTGATGGATTGGAACTTGGATTTTGATCTGCGGGCAGCACTGCAGGCTGCGGCCAAGCGTTTACCCCGTGATATGAGTCCCGAAGACCTGGAAAGCTGCCTTAATTTTATTATTGAGCGTCAGCGCAACCTGCTGCTCGAACTTGGAGAGCCGTTTGACGTGATCGATGCCGTCCTTTCTGCACAAGGCTACAACCCC
>JALHTN010000426.1 GCA_022865865.1 Anaerolineales bacterium | reverse complement strand
TCATCGAGGCTTCTCGCCATCGAGATGTCGAACTTCAGAACCTTACTTTACTCGCTTCACAGTCTGGAAAGGTAATTGAAAGTTCCTTGCGAAACGCGATGTTGGAATCCAATTTTTCTGAAGTTCAAATGATATTGGATGCGGTTGGCGATGCAGGGGATTTCCGAGTCGTATACCTCTTGGATAGCAAAGGTAAAATAATCTTTGCGCCGCATAGTGAGGGTGTTGGTGATCGGTTAGATAATAGCCATCCAACCTGTCAAGCATGCCATAAATTACCCCCCGAGGCCAGACCGAGCAGTGTGGTGGTGACTGATGACAAACAGCGCGTATTTCGGAGCATGTACCCGATAAGAAATGCTCCAGAATGCACGACCTGTCACGATCCAGGTGAACCGATTATCGGCTTATTACTCACCGATATCCCTTTCACAAAAGTAGAATCGGCTTTAGCTGCAGACTTACGTGAGAATCTGTTGTGGTGGGTAGGAACGATTTTAGTATCAGTTATCGTTGTTAATTTTGCTATGAGCAACATCGTTATCAACCGGTTGCAAAGATTAGCCCAGGCTTTGGTAGGCTTTGGGCAAGACCAATTGAATCTCCGACTTCCCGCTGATGATCCCGATGAGATCGGCCAGCTTTCAGAAGCCTTCAATAATATGAGCCAACGCATCGAAGACGAAGTAGCTGAAAATCGCACCCTATCCGATCACCTTTACCTGCAAAGCAAACAGCGTGGTGAACTACTCAAGTATCTAATCTCAGCCCAGGAGGATGAGCGCAAGCGCGTAGCCCGGGAACTCCACGACGATCTTGGTCAATCATTGGGTGCGCTTGCTTTGCAAACCGAAGCAATAGCACAGCTCATTGACTCAGACCCAGAAGGTGCTATCAATCAATTGAACTTGACCCGAGATCTGATTACCGACACGACAGATCGGATGTATGAACTTATTTTAGCGTTGCGCCCATCCACCCTCGACGATTTGGGCTTGGTAGCTGCGTTACAATCCCATGCTGAGAGATTCTTGAGCGGAAGTGGAATTAACTTTGAGTTAAATGCAGACGGCTTGACCTGTCGCCTCGAACCTGAAATGGAGACTGCCTTGTACCGAATCTACCAGGAGGCTCTGAACAATGTCAGGCGCCATTCCGGCGCGAAAAGGGTATCCATCACTGTGGCCATGAATGACGGCTTTCTCGAAAGCGAGATACAGGACGATGGTAATGGTTTCGATCCTAGAAGGCTAGATTCGAACGAAGACAGTCCACACGGGTTGGGATTATTGGGCATCAAGGAGCGCGTCAACCAGTGGGGAGGAGATATAGAAATTATCTCTCAACCAGGGAGTGGTACGCTCCTCCGCCTGCGTTTACCAATCGCGGAGGCAGATGGTGGCTGATCAAATTTCTGTGCTCATTGCTGATGACCATACAATTGTGCGTTCGGGTGTTCGCATGCTGCTCGAAGCTGAATCTGATATCAGAGTGGTCGGTGAGGCACTCAATGGCCGCGAAGCTCTCGAGCTGACAGAGTCGCTTCAGCCGGACGTTGTGTTGATGGATATCACCATGCCTGAGATGGATGGATTGGAGGCTACCAAGCAGCTCAAATCGCGCTTCCCACATATCAATGTTCTAGTTCTGACCATGCACCGGTCGGACGATTATTTCTTCGAGATGCTCAAAGCAGGAGCCTCCGGGTACATTCTCAAGGGTGCCAAGACTAGCGAACTCATCAATGCTGTCCGCATAGTCCAGCAAGGCCAGGTCTTTCTATATCCATCGATGACCCAAAAATTGGTTCAAGGTTATATTCGGTTAGCAGAATGGGATCATGAGGGTGAACCTGCCTTGAGCCCTCGCGAAAAGGAGATACTCCGATTATTGGCAGAAGGTTACAGCAATAAAGAGATCGCGGAAAAGCTGGTCATCAGCCCCAGCACAGTACACTCTCATCGTGGAAATTTAATGGATAAGCTTGGACTGGGCAATCGACGCGATTTAATTCAATATGCAAGGAAACGAGGTCTGATCCAGACTTAGCCCTGCATTAACACCTTGTGTTGCCAGTCTCTTCAAAAAAATCGCCAATTTATTTGGCGATTTATTTATTAGATTTGGCAATTTCAATGATATACAAACGCACTAATTTTCACTAATATTCCTTTAAGGATTAATAATCGGACTTGGAGACGTGATGGCTACCCAAAGGGTGTACGTGATTTGGACTCACCCACTTTTTCATGACTCATTGCGTCAGTTGTTGGATCATACTGAGATTAATTGGGTGGGTGCAGCCTCGGATTTCACAATCGCAGTTGAAGAGATATCTCGCCTCCATCCTGACACAATTCTCATCGAGGAGCTGGAAGGTGAGACGACCACATCTGCTTTTATGGAAATTGTGGAAAAGTTTCAGTGGAATTTGCGTGTGGTAGGAATAAGTCTTAATGATAATCAACTGAGCGTCTACCAACATGCGCAGCAGACGGTGGGGCAACCCGAGGATTTGATTCGCTTGATTCTTCAGTGAATAACCTCAGATGGTTTCTCCTCAACAACAAAGGTTCCATATCATAAAAAATTTTTACTGAGGAGGTATCTATAGAATAAATCAACTTCACTTTGACAAATACTTGTTGCAATATGAGATAAAAATTCTGAGGAGAGTGCTACATGGATCGTAAGCTTATTTTTATAATATCAATACTCATTTTAGGGTCATTGCTAATTGCCGCTTGTGCTGGCTCAGAAGGGGCAGAGGGGCCTCAAGGGCCTCAGGGACCAGCGGGACCCGCAGGAGCTCAAGGTCCCGAAGGCTCATCGGGAACCGAGCTGACTGAAGATCAACTTGCAGCTCTCGAAACCGCGGGGAATTTAGCAGGCATCCAGTTTCCTGGCTTGGACGAGGTTCGCCGGGGATGCCCTGCCTGCCATGAACTGGTCGATGAGGAAACCGGCGGATATACCCTACCTTTTGAGGCACATGAAAGAGCAGAAGCACGCGGAGAAGAACACCCAGAGGTCGCCCCGGACGGAACTTCCCTGGCAGTAACTGAGGAAGTCAGAGTGACCACCTGTCTGCAATGCCATGCGGCAGGTACTGGCGATCGAGCTGGAAAAGGGGT
>JALHTN010000425.1 GCA_022865865.1 Anaerolineales bacterium | reverse complement strand
CAGTAAAGGTCTTGATTTGGTCAATTGACCAGCATGACCAAAACGCTAATCCTTTTCTCTATGCTTATTCAACCCTGGGACCAGATGTCACTCGTTCTACTGCTTGATTAAATATACCCAATGCCTGATCAACTTGTTTATCATCGACGATCAATGGTGGGATCCAGCGCACGGTATTATCCCAGGTCCCACAGGTGAGCAATAATAAACCAGATTCCAAACAAGCCTGCACAACTGCTTTGGCTGATTTCTTGTCCGGTTTGTTCTCAGAGGTTCGGAATTCTGTTCCGATCATTAATCCCAATCCCCTAACATCACCGATATAGGGATAATTCTCTTGGAGATGGCGCAAACCCATGAGCAACTGAGCACCCCGCTTTTGCGTATTTTCAAGCAAACCTTCATCCCGGATCACCCGGATCGTGGCAGCTGCCGCGGCACACGCAACGGCATTACCTCCATAGGTGCCACCGTGTGAACCAGGCTCCCAGCGGTTCATTATCTCCAAACTGCTGATCACACCAGAAAGTGGCAAACCCGAAGCAAGGCCTTTGGCAACTACGACAATATCAGGTTCGATCTGAAAGTGCTCATAAGCGAACCACTTCCCAGTTCGGCCAAAACCAGATTGGACCTCATCGCAGATCAGCAGAATGCCATACTGCTTACAGATTTCCTGCAAGCCTTGCATAAAACTTTTTGGTGGTACCACGTATCCACCCTCCCCCAAAACAGGTTCGATCAATATTGCAGCTGTCTCATTTGGAGCAGTTTGAGAGGCGAGCAAGTAATCCAACTCATTTAAACACCATTGGCTGGTCTGCTCATCATCCCAACCGTAGCGGAAAGAATATGGGTAAGGTGCCACAAAGACACCTGGCATTAAAGGCTGATACCCGGCGCGGTAGATGGTTTTGGAGGTGGTCAGCGACATGGTTCCCACCGTTCGTCCATGAAAGCTGCCTTGAAACACAATCACATTGGGACGCCCAGTAGCTTGCCGCGCCAGCTTGAGCGCGCCTTCAATCGCTTCAGCGCCTGAATTACTGAAGAAGAAGCCATCTAAACTGGGATCTACTATGGTACGCAGCTCCGCGATCAATTCAAGCATCGGTTCGTGAACAATGATGTTAACCTGGCCATGCAGCAGCAAACCTGCCTGCTTACGAATCGCCTCGACAACTTGGGGATGGCAGTGACCGGTGTTGGTTACCCCGATCCCACACGTAAAATCAAGGTATTCAACTCCACCTTGGTCGTAAACATAACAGCCAGCAGCTCGTGATGCAATAATCGGCGTGAAGTGAGGCCATACTGGCGAAAGATTTGAGAGCATTTCTTGTGACATAAGCGTCTATTCCCTGTGATTGGTTAAGTCAATGCTGGCAGCTGGTTTGAAATCCAGTTGATCCGCAAGTTCAACAATCTACTCATAGCAGGTATGTTATTTCATGGGAGATTTCGCTGATTATCCTTCTTGTATTCCGTAATTGCTACATCCTAGAATTTTCTGGACCATTCGCGAGGCCATCTTTCAACCACAACTTTAGTTTGTGTGTAGAATTCCACCGCGTGGTTGCTTTGTCCATGGAGCGTCCCGAAGAAACTTTCCTTCCATCCGCTGAAGGGGAAAAACGCCATTGGGGCTGCCACTCCAATATTGATACCAATATTTCCTGCCTCAGCTTGGTTGCGGAATTTGCGTGCTGCCGCGCCGCTCGATGTGAAAACACATGCCATATTGCCATAAATCCCCTGGTTAACGAATTTGATCGCCTCATCAATGTCCTGAACATGAACCAGTCCCATAACCGGTCCGAAAATCTCCGTTTTTACCACCTCACCTGCGAGGGATAGATTTTCCAGAATTGTAGGGCGTAAAAAATTTCCCTTTGAATAGCCATCAATACTTGCCTCACGACCATCGATAAGGAGATTTGCACCTTCATCCACACCTTTCTGAATCAATCCCTGTATTCGCTCTTTACTCTGTGGGGTTATCACTGGACCCATCTGGATTCCATCTTCCAGCCCATAACCCACTCTGCGCTTATCCGCTGCTTCAATCAAAGCTGGCACAAACGATTTTCTTGCTTCGTCTCCTACCGTAACCACCAGCGAAGCTGCCAAACAGCGTTGCCCTGCATTTCCAAAGACACTGTCTGTCACAATTTGGGTTGTCATTTCTGGATCTGCATCCGGAAGGATCAGTATTGGATTTTTTGCACCCCCCTGGGCCTGGACTCTTTTGCCATTATGGGCTGCCCGGCTGTACACATGGCGTGCAACCGGTGTAGAACCAACGAAACTTACCGCCCGTACATCCGGGTGGTCTAATATTGCATTGACCGTTTCCGGTCCACCATTAACCAGGTTGACGACACCTTTCTCAAATCCAACCTGTTCAAGCAAGTGGAAAACTTTTTGCATCGTCAGCGGTGTCCGCTCTGATGGTTTGACAACCACTGTATTTCCGCATGCCAGAGCATAAGGTAAAAACCAGAAAGGGATCATGCCTGGGAAATTGAATGGCGAAATAAGCGCACAAACTCCAATTGGTTGGCGCAGCATGTATTCATCAATACCAGGAGCGATATCTTCCAAAATTCCACCCTGCATCATCGTTGGGATGCCGCAAGCCACCTCGACATTCTCGATAGCCCGACGCATCTCCCCCTGTGCTTCTTTTAGAGTTTTTCCATTTTCGATAGTTATCGTACAAGCTATCTCATCGAAATGCTGTTCCAACAGTTCTTTCAAACGAAAAAGGTATTGGATGCGTTCAGCAGGAGGTACTCTCTTCCATTCCAGAAAGGCTGAAGCGGCCTCATTAACTGCTAAATCGACTTCCTGAGCAGTCGATAATGGAACCCTACCTAATGTTTTTGCATTTGCTGGATTAACTACTTCCAGCACATCAGATGAATTCGACTCCTGCCAATTTCCCCCAAGATAATTCAAAATCGTTGTTGTTTGTTGTACCATGATTCACCTTATTATAGTCTTTGAGTCGTCGTTACCTGGGTAAAAATTCCTCGCTCTTCTAATTCTTTGAAGAACGGTAATGGATCAAGAGCAATTTCTGGTGGGAATACACCTGGTTCTACTCTTCCCTCTGCTAACCAGACTGCGGCAATCGCCGGAGCAACACCGGTCGGAAGTGCACCCTTACAAGTCAGTGTTCCCAACCTAAAGGTCATTTCTTGACCATCCTTTGTTCCCTGCACTTCTGTGACAATTTCTTTGACCCAATTGGGAGGTTCATTCTTTGGAGGTGCAAGAAATTCCGTGATCGGGGGTACATATCCCGCGAGAAGTGTCACCATCAGATCACGTGGAATAATACTTTGTCCCTTCACCTGAACGGGTTCAGTTCCACCAAAACCAAATTCGGCAAGAACCCGAATTTTCTCAACGACGGCTTTCGCCATCCCCCAATAATTGATCTTAAAAAAGCACTCCTTCACACCCTTATCCTTAAATGATATGGGTAGGGTCGCGACTTCTGAATGCAGCGAGAGATGCATGGGGAGCAGACCAATCGGTTTGGTGAACCAATAATCCTCAAACCCGCTGAGAGGGGCTTCAGCTTGAAAATCGCCATCTTTGTAGACCATCGGTTCCATGATTAATTCGTCAACGATGGTCGGAACAGCGTAGGTGAATTTAGGATCATCGGTCGGCGGAGGCATGATGCCATCGAATATTTTAATGCTCTCAACCGTATCCAACCGGTCCGCAGCATAACGAGCCTGAAGATTTGGTATCCCGGGTGCAGATCCCATCCCTAAAACTGCACTGAGACCTGCCTCCCTGAAGCGATCACTTAATTCAATCTGTTTGTGGGTGGTAAAAAACAATCCGCCCATATCAGTGTAGTGAACACCTGCGCTCAAACAGGCTTCCATAACTGCCAAATTTGTATAATACACAGTTCCATTCAAACAAGCATCTGATCCCTTGAGCAATTCAACCAGGCTTGCGTGGTCATTCACATCCACTTTTTGGCTTGTTATCTTGGGACTTTTGATGTACTCTTCGACCACTTTGGCTTGATCGAGATTCAGGTCAGCGATAACGACCTCATCTACGCGTGGATCTTGGGCGAGATCCTGAACCGCAATGCAAGCCATTTTACCTGCCCCACCAATCACTGTGATACGCATGATTTCATCTCCTCAATTTTTGACTGAATTATTCTAAGGTTCCGATGGTATTGCTCTTGTATCATGCCGTTTATTATCTTTAAGAATTGAAACAGTGAATTACTACGATTCGTAATTTATCCTTGCAAACCGGGACACAATCCTTCATTTGCGTTGAGAATTTTAAATCGAGTTAACATTCAAATCATTTTCTATAGAGGGTAAAGCACCATATGACATCTTGTAAGTGTGTAAAACCATCGAAGTTTGGGTATTGGTGATACCCGGGACCAACAGCAGCTGCTCATTCAAGAAACTAGCCAAATGGTCCCGATCTTTACACAGGACTTCAACCAGGAGATCATAATCTCCAGAAACCATGATTAAATAACTCACCTCAGGAAATTTTGAAATGGTTTTAGCAACTTTATTGAGCATCGCGGGTTGAACAGAAATACTGATCACTGCCGGCGCATCGTACCCAAGCCGGTAAGGATCGACCATGCCCACAATTTGAAGAACGCGCTCTTCCATCAGACGCGCGACCCGGTTGCGCACCGTGCCTTCAGAGATTTCTAAGGCTTTGGCGATATCAGTGAAAGCCATACGCCCATTTGATTGTAAATATGAAATGATATCGAGATCTATCTGATCCATAGCCAGGCTTCTGTGAAATTCGTAGTATATCCCAATTTTATTATGATATTCGTAATTGATCAATAGATTATTACATATTCCGGAATATTTACCTAAACATGCAATTAGATTTGATCAACTGAATTAAAACAAAAGAGAGACGGAACATTGCATCCCGCCTCTGTAAGTTCTAAACCTTTTCAGTTAATCTGAGGCAACAGGGGTCTGTGTGACTTCGCGCCGATTTTTTCCTGGATCTTCATTGGGATCAACACGCCGGAATTGGCTCATATACAAATCGAAGTAAAAGCCTTTCTCTGCAAGCAATTCCTCATGCTTACCACGTTCAATTATCCGGCCTTCATCCATAACTAACAGTAGATCGGCATTGCGAATAGTACTTAACCGGTGCGCGATTACGAAACTAGTGCGATTCTCTAGCAAACGTTCCAGTGCCTGCTGGATTAAACGCTCAGTTCGTGTGTCCACACTGGATGTAGCTTCATCCAAGATCAGTATCCGTGGGTCGGATAATGCTGCTCGGGCGATTGATAGCAGCTGCCTTTGACCCTGGCTCAGACCGCTCCCACGTTCACCGAGCACTGTCTCGTAACCTTCTGGTAATCGTGCGATGAAGGTATCCGCATGAGCCAGTTTCGCAGCATTGATCACTTCTTCATCCGTGGCATCTGGTCTTCCAAAACGAATATTCTCCATCACCGAAGTACTGAACAAGAAAGTATCCTGCAGAACGATACCGATTTGCTCGCGCAGGGATTCTTTGGTTCCATAACGGATATCTAAGCCATCAATAAGAATGGCGCCGCCAGTAACATCATAAAAGCGAGGGATTAGATTAACCAGGGTCGTTTTCCCAGCGCCTGTGGGTCCGACAATGGCTATCGTTTGCCCGGGTTCAACATCAAAACTAATCCCATTTAATACACTTTCTTCTTTATAAGCCGCGAAGACATTCTGGAATTCCACTTTTCCTTGAATGGTCGGTACCTCTTGGGCATCAGGAAGATCTTCAACCAAAGGCTCAATATCCAGGAGCCCAAAAATCCGTTCGCCACCAGCCACCGCACTCTGAATATTCGTCCACAAAACTGATATTTGCTGAATTGGTTGGTTGAATCTCTGCACATAAGTCAAGAATGTAATCACCAACCCGAGAGATAAAACAGTACCAAATAGTGGTTGACCGCGCAGAAGCAGAATACCCCCAACTCCTGCGACAATCGCCAGTGCCAAATAGCCTAAGGCTTCAAGTGTTGGAGCGAGAGCGCTGGTGTATGAAACCGCCCGGATATTCGCATCCCGATTGGCAGCATTTGTGACCATGAAATTGTCAATATTTTCCTGCTCACGGCTGAATGCTTGGACTTCTCGTACGGCGGAGATAGTCTCCTGGAGCTCGGCATTCACACTCCCCATCTCCAACCTGGTTTGGCGGAAAGCTTTCCTGGCTTGGGATGAGAACCACAGCGTAACAATGATCATAATCGGAACGACAGCTAAGCTCACCAAGGCATACACGAAGCTTTCTTGAAACATGCTCGATCCAATCCAGACAATGAGTAAAACTCCGCTGATCACATTGACCAAGCCAAAGGTGAACACCTGTTGGATGGTGTCAGTATCGTTCGTGATCCGGCTCATCAAGTCTCCAGCTTCCTGTTCTGAATAAAATCCTATCGACAAGCTGTGTAAATGCTTGAAAAGGTCAACACGTAATTGTCTTAATACATGCTGCCCTGACCAATTCATTAAGTAAACGGTGAGGCCTGTCAAAATAGATGCCATCAAGGCCAGCCCTATAATCATCAAAGTCACTCTCCCCAAACCTGCAAGCCTTTCAGCAGTGGATAAGACTGCGGGATCGGCTTCCATTGAGCAATTACTGACTGCCCCACTCGCAATACCACCTTCTTGAGCTAATGGAAGGTTTCCTATCGCAGACACAACCGATGGTGTCAGATAACAATCCACTAACTGGCCAATTAATTTCGGTGATTCGACCTGTGCCCAGGTCGCCCCGATCAGCAGCACCCCAGCCAAAATCAACAAGAACCAATAAGGTCGAAAATAAACCGCAAATCGCCTCAAGGTCACCCCAACATTTTGAGGCTTCAGAGTATCGCTGCCCATCGCCCGGCTTAATCCATGCGTTCCACCAAACATATTTATTCTCCAATAAACTCCGGTTCAATTAGATCAGGGTCATCTATATCACCAATCAATTGGGAGCTATATATATCAGCATATATTTCACTTGTTTCCAGCAGTTCTTCATGATTGCCTCTTGCCACGATCTGCCCTTTATCTAAGACAAGGATTTGATCAGCGTTTATTACGGTACTGATGCGCTGGGCGATAACAAAACTTGTCCGTCCCAACATCAGCTTATCCAAAGCCTGCTGAATTTCTACCTCTGTAACTAAGTCCACACTGCTGGTTGAATCATCCAAGATCAGGATACGAGGGTTGAGCAGCAAGGCCCGTGCGATCGCGACACGTTGTTTCTGACCGCCACTCAATGTCGTCCCCCGCTCCCCCACTGGCGTCTCATACCCTTCTGGAAATGCCATTATTTCATCGTGTGCGGCAGCTGCTTTTGCTGCTGCTTCAATATCCTCAAATGAAGCATCTGGTTTACCAAATGCGATGTTTTCCTGAATAGTCCCAGCAAACAAAGTTGTCTCCTGCAGGACTATCCCAATCTGGGTACGAAGTGAATCAAGTTCGAGATCTCTTAAGTCATACCCATCAATCGTGATTGAACCACTGCTGGGATCGTAAAAACGAGGTAGAAGATTGATAATGGTTGACTTGCCCGATCCCGTCGCACCTAAAAGGGCAACAGTTTGACCAGGTTCTACATCGATATCAACATCTTTCAGAACAGGTTCCCCGCTATTGAAGTATCGGAAGCTTACTCCATCAAACCTGACCCGGCCCTCAACTTCAGGGAGTGAAATTGCATCCGCTTTGTCCACGACTTCGTTTTCGACATCAATAATTTCAAATATCCTGGTCGAAGAAGCGGAAGCCTGGGACATTTGGGTGATGATCATACCCAGTTGAGCTGCGGGCATAAAAAGAAAAATCATGTATAAACTGAATTCTTGCCATTCACCAAGTGAAAGTGTGCCCGCAATCATCTGCCGTCCACCGAAATAGAGCACCAGTGCCTGTCCAAGGCTGGCAATCAAGATTACGAAAGGAAATAGAACACTAAATAAGCGCGCCACATAAATATGCTGATCCATCAGGTCATCGGCAGCTAAATCGAATTTCTTTTCCTCGCTTTTCTCCCGTGTAAATGCTTTGACGACTTTGATCCCTGACAGGTTTTCCTGTAAGACCGTATTCACCTTATCCAAGCGCTTCTGAATTCTCATGAACATTGGTCCCATCTTGGAACCAAAAAACATAAACAGGCCTAAAGCGATCGGCAGGATCGGAAGCGCAATAAATGTCAGGCGGACATTGGTAGAGAATAAGATCAGCAATGTCCCTGCCAGTAAAATAATTGCTCCGACCCCCATTAATAACCCCTGGCCAATGAATAAACGCACTTTCTCAACATCATCCGTGGCCCGGATCATCAATTGGCCTGTCTGGTTGCGATCATGGTAGGAAAACGATAAACCCTGGATCTTGGCGAACAGCTCATTACGCATATCGAAAGCGACTCTTTGTGAGTTTCTCTCGGCAGTAAAAGTTTGCAGAAAGGCAAAAACACCACGCAAAACAGCGAAAACCAATATTGCAATTGCAGATGCGATCAAAAGCCGTTCTGCGTTTTCATAGTTATAGATCAACTGTTCTTCAGTGATGTTTAAACCAGCCAGTATCTGATCCAGAATTCCCTCAGGAATCGAATCTAGTCTCGGTACGATCCCATTTGCGATCGCACCCTGGGTTATGGCATCGATGATATTTCCCAGCATGCGTGGGACCATCAATTGAGCCAATGTGGCGATCACTAAGAATAAATATGGGATGATCGCTTGCCAACGGTAGCGAGCCAAATATTGAACAGCACGAGTCAAGGTCTTCCGATCAATATTGCCTCGGCGGTCTCCCATTCTTGAAGTTTGCAAAATAGCTTCTCCTCATATCTGCTGGTTTCTAACGTCATGGTTCTATCTCCAGCAAACTAGTATTCCTCCAGTAGGATAAAATTTATCTACCTACTGGATTTGATTATTAAT
>JALHTN010000424.1 GCA_022865865.1 Anaerolineales bacterium | reverse complement strand
TGTCCAGCTAGATTTGTCTGACCAGGTTTTCTTATTCGATCGCTATATTCCGGATGAAGAGGTCGGTCTATTCTTTAACGCTGCAAATATCTTCATCGCTCCTTATATTGATGGAACTCAATCTGGTTCGGTTAAAATTGCATTGGCTTTCAATCTTCCTATCGTGGTCACCGAGTGCATCGCGGATGATCTATTGGAAAGTTCAGACCGGGTATTGATTATCCCTGCTGAGGATAGCCAGGCACTTGCCAGCGCGATTCATGAATTGATTGATGCTGGTTTTCCAGAGAGTAAGATTATCAATCAAGAAGATACCAGCTGGAGCCAATTGATCTCCACTATTGAGGGGTTGATCTCCTAAATCGAGGTTAAGTAGAAAAGTGGCAAAGATAGTTTTCTTGTTAACTCAAAGTCTCGATTCCCCGAGCGGTCTAGGACGATATTTCCCGCTCGCAAAACAGCTGGTTAAATTCGATCATGATGTAACAATATACGCGTTGCACCCCTCTTATGATGAGCTTGCGCAGAAATCTCTCCAGGTGAATGGGGTTAATATAAATTATGTTTCTGCGATGCATGTCAAGAAATCAGATGATTTGAAGAGTTATTATTCTGGTCCCAAACTAATTCAGATCACCATGCGTTCAACTTGGGAGCTCACTAAAGCTGCAATCAAACACAATGCTGACATTATCATCATTGGTAAGCCCCATCCAATGAATAGCGTGGCTGGTTTGATAGCTCGAATCATCCATGGCAGCGATTTATTCCTGGATTGCGATGATTATGAAGCCGGATCAGGGCGCTTCAATTCAAGGTGGCAGAAATCCATCATCTCATCATTTGAAATATGGATGCCCAAACGAGTAAATTCTGTCCTGACGAATACTTTTTTCATGCGTGAAAAATTAATCAGCTGGGGTGTCAATCCAGATAAAATTATTTATCTCTCCAATGGAGTTGACAGTTCTCGTTTTCGCGCGCCGGATCGACAGGAGCTAATTTCCCTTCGCCAGGAGTTAGGTTTAGAGGGCAAAAAAGTGGTAGGCTATATCGGCAGTCTTAGCCTCCCCAGCCATCCTGTAAACCTGCTTTTAGAAGCGATTGAGCAGATGCATGAGCATGATGCAGATATCCGTCTTCTACTTGTCGGGGGGGGAGAAGACCTCCCCACACTTAAGAAACTTGCGCACCAATCTGGCATCTCCAATATCACCCTGTTCTCCGGGAGAGTTCCACCAGAGGTAATCCCGCTATATTATTCTTTATTGGATGTGTCGGTTGATCCGGTATATGATGATGAGGCTGCAAAAGGCCGCTCCCCACTCAAACTCTTCGAAAGCTGGGTTTGCCGTGTTCCATTTATTACCAGTGATGTTGGAGATCGACGAACACTGTTAGGTCAACCTGAGGCAGGAGTTCTGGTACCTCCTGGGGACCCTAATTCTCTCGCAAAAGGCATCCGTAGTATCATTATGAACCCGGATTTGGCAAATGAGCTGCGTATGCGCGGTGAAGAACGCGTCAAATCCTACACCTGGGATCGTCTTTCGATGAATGTCAATCGCGAATTTCAAATACGGACCGCACAATCTCGCAATGAATGATCACGAAACATCTGATCAGGTTGTGGTTGTGATCGTCAATTGGGAGCGACCTGAGGACACAATCCAATGTATTCACTCTGTATTAGAATCCAAATACCCCAATTTCAAGATCCTTGTGGTGGACAACGGATCTAGTGATGATTCGATCAAAAAAATCAGTCAAGCCTGCGATCAAATCACCTTAATCGCCCTTCCAGATAATATAGGTTTTGCAGGGGGATATAATGCAGGCATTGAAAAAGCCCTGGAAAACGGAGCAC
>JALHTN010000423.1 GCA_022865865.1 Anaerolineales bacterium | reverse complement strand
ATGGCGAGCTCGCCAGGTATCAATCCGTGGGCACTCACCCGAACTTCCGCAGGCGCGGCATTGCAGGCACACTGGTCCATAAAGCAGCTCTTTACGCGTTTGATCACCATAATGTGGAGACATTGGTCATCGTAGCTGAAGCGGATTCCCCCGCACAGCGTCTTTATCAATCGATCGGTTTTAAATTTGCCGAATACCAGATGGGTGTCTGGAAAGCGGATCCAGAAAATGATTAAACGGCTGAAGCGATTTGTGGTATTTACGAACTAGAGCAAAAATTACACTGATTAATTAAAGCTCGCAATATCGATTGCATCCACTATCCCAACGATGACCGAGATCACACAGCCATCGGGCTGGTTCAGCGTGGCCCGTGCGCCATTGCCTTCCCGGTTGACCAGCACGGTATCCCCAATCCCTGCCTGGGTGTTATCCAGAGCGACAAAGTCCCCCTCCGCTGGGTCGCCTGGAAGCGTCAAAGGCTGCACCACCAGCAAACGGCGGTGCTTATAATCCGGGTGGCTGATGGTCGTTACAATGGTGCCAATTACTTTACCTAGAGTCATAGTTAGATTGCTACTTTCAATTTCACCACTTACCAATGGGCTAAGTGTACTTGGTGTAGCCCTCCTTGAGGGTGTAATCAAATTCACCATCTGGACGCACGACCAGCTCATCAACAATCCCGATCAGAGCCAGGTCGACCGGCACGAATTTATGTTCACGTAGAGATAGGGCAGCTTCTCGTGAACGCACCATCACGCACAGGTCACCGGGTCCTGCCATGACCACATCCACCGCCACCTGCAGAGGGCCGGTTGGCTCCAGGTGCTTATCGAGCGGTTCCACAACCATCAGTTTCATACCCTTCAGGTCGGGATATTTAATGGTGCAGATCGCCGTTCCGCGCACGCGTCCGAATAACATCGCTGACCTTTAATTGGCTCCAACGTTCTGCAGCACACGGCGGATGATGGTTTCCAGCAGTTTGGGATCAACGGAGTCCCCAAGGCGGGCTATGACCTCCGCGCGGACCTGCTCATATAATGCATCACCAGAGGAACCTGCCGCTGAGAAGGATTCACTCCCAGGATCTTCAGCACTGGGAGAGGTCAGCTTGGTGATATAAGGGCGTTCAGGACCAATGGGTCGACTACCCTTCCCGGCTTCAAATTCGATTGCGCTGGGTGAGACCATTTTGGTGATATAGGGACGCTCGGGCGCGCTGGAGGGCTGGTCGACATCATGTACGATTTCTATTCCCAGACGCCTGGCCTTGTCTCGGGCCAGGTCTGTCAGCACGACATCATCATCCTCGACCAGCGAGATAACACCCCGCTTAGCCAGGTCTTCAATATCCCGTTCTGTATAAAAAGTTTTAGGCATAGATACCTCCTGAGCAGAAGAATCTGATTTAGAACTCGCTCTTTACACCTTCCAGGCGCTCTAAAGCCTGGATCGAGGCATCCCGGGCTGTCAGGGCTTCCGATTCGGTGCCGGAGAGCCACATACGCCCGAAACGGCCAACCGAGCTGACATGGACGATATCAATGCTGGCTTTTTTCTCGGCTTCATTGCAGGCATAATTGATATAGGCGGCCGGGAAGCACTCCACAACCAGCAGCGTTTGTCCGGGTACCAGCATGCTGCCCCGCCGCCAGCGGTTCAGCAGCTGGGCCTGGTAGGGATCAATATTGGTGATCACCTGCACCGAGGCCACCTGCGGCCGGATGCGATCCTCAATTTTTAATCCGAGGCGCTCAAGCACAATCCTGCCCGACTCGATCACCGCCGCCTGGCTCAAGGAGTGCACCTCGAACATACCGAATTCACGTTCAACGACTTGGGCACCTGGTTTTGCCTCGGTTGCCTTGACCGCAATATCCACTGTGCGGAATACCTCGTTGCCAGGAGCCATCTCGATATAAAGAGAAGCCATCCCTTCAATTGGCAGGTCGCCCTGGGTGATCGTACCCACAAAGGCTGCATATTGAGGCTGCATGCGGTCCAAATAAGAATAACAACGCAGTGAGAATTCGCTAGTCATAATCCTCCATCCGGTTAATAATCCTGAGTCTCGACTTGCTCATCATTCATGGCGATACCAATTGGGGTCACGAAGACCGGACGCTCCGGAACGTAGGTTGGCAAACCGGTATACTCGGCGACCACATCTGCCATACCAGGGAAGGTGCTCGTGCCTCCGACTAAGGTCAGGTTTTTCACATCCACCTGGCTTATACGTATATGCCGGGCAGCGATATCTGCGACCTTTTCCATAACTGGCCGAACGATTGGGAAGAGGCGCGCCTGCTCTGCTGGGTTGACTTTCATCTCTTCGGCAGATTCAAACGATATGTCCTGCGCCCCGGCCACAACCAGAGAAAAGTGCGTGCCTCCACTTGCCTCATCAGCAGTGTAGACCACTTTTCCATCTTGCAGGATAGCAATTCCAGTCGTGCCGCCACCCACATCCACGATCGCCCCATCTTTCAGCTTCAACACGGCATTCGCCGCGGAGGGTTCATCGACCATCCTAGTACAGCGCAGACCAGCAGCTTCAACCACATTGGTCGTCGCCCTGACTTCGACCTGGGGTACACCAGGTGGGTAGCCGCTGGCCGCATGGGTTAGCTCCCTGCCCAGCCTGGCCTCCACCCGAGATTTCATCTCGACCAGCAGGTCGATCGCCCCCAGGTAGTCGACCACTAATCCATCCCGAACCACCTGGGCAAACTGGTATTCACCAGCCAGCGGTTGATTATCTTCATCAAGCACCACCAGAACCAGGTATGCCGTACCCAGGTCCACACCAATCCGCAGGAGACCGGTGGGACTCTCAGTCAGTGGTAGTGGTTCAGGATCAGGCAGCCAGCGAATAACCTGCTCAGCACGAGCTAAAGTGTCGAAGTAGTCAGATCGGGTATCCACCCTCCCGGCTGCTATTTCTTATCCCCTTCCGTACGTCCGCCGAATCCGCCCTTCGACCTTTGGGGCAGGATCATTTCGACGTTTTCGTGTGGGCGTGGGATCACATGTACTGAAACCAGCTCTCCCACACGCTTGGCAGCAGCTGCACCAGCATCCGTGGCTGCCTTGACGGCGCCAACATCACCGCGCACCATCACGGTCACGTAGCCACCACCAACATATTCCGATCCGATCAGCACCACATTGGCTGCTTTAACCATCGCATCTGCAGCTTCAATGGAGCCGATCAAACCACGGGTCTCAACCATTCCTAAGGCGATAAATGCAGGATCTTGAACCATATGACACTCCTCTGAATAGATTTGTTTTTAATTCTCAGGCTTAAAACTTATGCCTGGATAATTTGCTGTACAACTTCTTCCACCACAGCTTCGATCTCACTTAGTGCAGGTCCATAAACTGGACCGGAAGGGGTCGTCCCGGAACGCATGGCCATTTCAGGTGGCCGGGAGGTCTCAAAAGCCATGCGCTTGATGTTAAATAGATGATAAACACCGACATTATCACCGGTGATCGACCCTCCAATACCTCCCGCTCCCAGGGTCAAGGAGGGCATTACATTGGTGGTCAAGCCGATCGAACCCAGCGTACCCATCGTGTTGACGCCAATGCGGAAGACAGGTTTTTCCAAGCCAAACGCCATCAGGACCTTCTCGTCTGTAGCATGGATGATCAGACTGTGCCCGCGACCGCCGAAATTAATCATTTCGATACAGCGTTCACAACCCGCTTCCCAGCCATTGGCTTCATACCAGCCCAGCACGGTCGTCATTTTTTCTCGCGATAAAGGCTCACCGCGACCGACTTCATTTAACTTCGCCACCAGGATGCGTGCCTGTGAAGGCACTTGAATGCCAGCCATGGCAGCCAGATATTGTGGGGATTTGCCCACACTGGCGACATTGACGCTGCCATCAGGGTGAAAAAGCACCTTGCCCAAAGCCGCAGTTTGTGCTTCGTCGACGAAGTATGCCCCTTCGCTCTCCATCAGCTGTTGTAGGCGCGCGGCGATCGGCCTATCAGCAATCACAGCCTGTTCTGTGGCACAGATCACCGAATAATCGAAAGCCTTGCTGGCCACGATATACCTGGCGGCTTTTTCAAGATCAGCACTGCGATCGACATAGGCAGGCACATTCCCTGGCCCGACACCATACGCCGGTTTGCCTTGAGAATGAGCAACACGCACCATCTCACTGCCCCCGGTCGCTAATATGACCGCAGTATGCTTGTGAGCCATCATCTCTTGGGTGCCTTTGAAGGAGATTGTGGTCAAACAATTAATCAAGCCAGGAGGAGCACCAGCTCCTTCTGCGGCAGCGATCATCAGCTGGGCTGTCTCCCGGCTGCAGTTAACCGCGCTGGGATGGGGGGCGACCACAATGCCATTGCGAGCCTTGACCGAGATTAATATTTTGTTGATCACTGTGGAGGTTGGGTTGGTGCTGGGTACCAGTGCGCCCACCACCCCCATTGGCCAGGCGATCTCATAGATCTTATTGACTTCATCCTTGCGCACGAACCCGACAGTCTTTATATCCCGAATCCGATTCCAGAGGTGTTGGGAAGCGAATTCATTTTTTAATTTCTTATGCTCCGGCACACCAAAGCCTGTCTCATCAGCTGCCAGGCGGCCTAACCGCTCAGCACCCAGATACGCGGCCTGCGCCATGGCTGCACAAACCTGGTCTACTTGCTGCTGGGTCGCAGTTCCCCATACTTTTTGAGCCTCATGAGCCCGTTCAACCATCTGACGGGCTTCTTGTACTGAGAGCAAATCTTTATCCGAGACTGCCATTTAAATTCCCTTGTTAAATATACCGAAGGAAGCTTTTAGCTGTTCCCAGCTGGCTTACTCCTTGCGGTAAACGACTTCTCCCGAAACCTCTAAATGGTCGATCACAGCCATGATCACCGCATCCACAGGGCTGTTCTTGGTGATCGCTGTTTGACGTCCTCCAGAACCATGCGCAGTGAGCACCAGGTCACCCACACCCGCATCCAGTGTATCCACAGCCACGTAAGGTTTTCCATACGGAGTTCCCGTCTCATCCGTCTGGCGCACGATGAGCAGCTTGCGACCGACCAGCATCTCATCTTTTATCGTGGAAATCGTTGTTCCAATCACTTTTGCGATCTGCATGCCTCACTCCACTTAACTCAACAACTTCTGTTCTTGCCAAGACTTCAAAATAATAAATCCTAAGTCATGCGGTAAACGACTTCTCCATCCACCTCTAAATGGTCGATTACAGCCATCACCACCGCATCGACCGGGCACTCTTTTGTCTGGTAGGTCTGCCGTGCGCTGGAGCCATGTCCACTCAAAACCAGGTCGTTTACACCAGCATCCACCAGGTCAACCGCGACATAGGATTTCCCGATCAACTCGCCTGTTTCATCAGTCTCGCGCAGGATCAGCAATTTGCTCCCCTCGATCTTGGGGTCTTTAATTGTGGCGATTGTAGTACCAATTACCCTGGCGATCTTCATTCTTTATCTCACTAATATTTCGCTGCTACAGCCAATGGAGCGCCGGCTGCAGATGTGGTTTGCCTCTCGCCCTTGACGATCTTGACTCCTGCACTGGCACCGATGCGGGTTGCTCCCGCGAAAACCATCTTTTGGACATCTTCAAACGACGAAACACCACCAGATGCTTTTATGCCCATCTCGGGGCCAACAGCATTGCGCATCAAAGCGATATCTTCCGCTGTGGCTCCACCTCCGGAAAATCCGGTTGAAGTCTTCACGTAATCCGCCCCAGCCTCTTTTGACAATAAACTGGCGATCTCTTTTTCTTGATCAGTTAGCAGTGCGGTTTCGATGATCACCTTGACCAAAGCACCCGCCGAGTGTGCCATCCGGACAACCCCGTTGATGTCCTTCGCCACCAGCTCGTAATCTTTGGCCTTCAGTCCACCGATGTTGAGCACCATATCGATCTCGGTCGCGCCATCTCGCAGAGCTGTCTCGGTCTCGAAAACTTTCACCTCAGTCGACGAAGCACCAAGTGGAAAACCGATCACGGTGCACACTTTCACCGGGCTGCCGCGTAGGAGCTGCGCACACATTTTGACATGCGTGGGATTGACACACACCGATGCGAATTCGTATTTACGCGCTTCGAAACACAGCTGTGCTATCTGGTCAGGCGTGGCATCCGGTTTTAACAGGGTGTGATCGATCTTCCCGGCCACGCTGGGATCATCTGGAATTCCGCCCAACGAGGAAGTGATGCGAGCTGCCCCAGCATTGACCACGCGTCCCACCCTGTCAAAGCAGGTCATCACGCAAACATCCCCGGTGCACTCTTCCGTGCAGTGGTCGCATTCACCGGAGATACTATTTTGTTCTTGCGCGGCCAGGGCGATCAGAACCTCCCGGGCCACAATCTCTACAATCTTTTCAACTTTCGCTTGGTCAGCTAACATAGAATTAAATTTCACCTATCTTCTTTCAATGTTCATGATCTTATCTACACGCCGGGCGTGACGCCCACCGCCAAAATTTGTATTCAACCAGGTGAGCACGATCTGGCGAGCAAGGGTGCTGTCGATCATGCCGGCACCCAGGGTGAGCACATTGGCGTTATTATGTTCACGACTGTTCAAAGCGGTGGCATGGTCATAACACATCGCCGCTCGGACACCTGGAACCTTGTTGGCCACCATGCAGCTGCCAATCCCGGCTCCATCAATAATGATGCCTCGCCATGCTTCGCCTTCACTTACTTTTTTTGCCACCGCATAGGCAAAATCCGGGTAATCCACTGATTCATTGCTGTGGGTTCCACAGTCATCCACCTGGTAACCCTGCTTCTGCAGGTATGGTTTCAGGTTTTCTTTGAGCGAAAAACCACCGTGATCGGCAGCTATCGCAATTCGCCGGTTCTTATTGGACTGTTCCCCAGCATGAGGCGTCGCCTCAGCTCGAGAAGGGGCTGCACTGTTAAGCGCAGGCTTTGCAGTATCCATACTGCTGTCACCCAATGTGCGTTCTACGATCTTCTGCACAATCTCCTGGAGTTGGGATTCAGATAAATCGCTCATCTATACCACTCTTCAACCCTATTGACCATATTCGATCATTCTCAACTTGCTACCTTCAACGGCAGCCTGCGAAAGACAAATTCCTCTGGGGTGGCGAACAAGCGCAGGTTGGTGTAGAAGCGGAAATGGTCAGCTCGCAGCTCGGAATCCACATATTCAACTACCTGACCAGAAGCCATCCGAGTTTCCCGGCGAAAAACGAAGACCACAGCTGGAGGTATAAGACCCAACAGCTGGGATACCTCGACGGTTGCCAAACTGGCTTCGATTACCTGCTCACCATGATCGGGTCTCTTATCATAAACCGTTGACAGCGTTTCGTAAAGAGAATTAACCGAAAAATCGT
>JALHTN010000422.1 GCA_022865865.1 Anaerolineales bacterium | reverse complement strand
CCAGAACAAGCTGGAAAGATACGTCGCACCGATTTGAGAATCGAGACACTTGAATGAATTAAATTAGATCATCCCCATATCTTTAGGATAGCGCTTATTATGAAAAAGTATGAACCGCTATATCCAATTCAGATAAGTTTTTTCGGTTCGATTCGAGTAATGTTTTGTACGGATGGTTTCGCGAACCAGGTCAAGTAGTTTCGGAGGTTTAGTATTCATTTTCACCTTGCATGATAGGCTTTATGCTATACTTTTATCATTCTATTTTAATCTAACGCCGCCTAATGTGACAATTGGGGTTTTATGCAAACCGCCCATAAGCCGTTATGCAATCCGCTAAAACACATGTTAGGTTTTGTAAACTCTAGGTTTTGTAAACTCTATTCCGGTGAACTACATTGAACAAGGAGAAGAGTAAATCATGTTAGATGCGAGGATAATACTTTCAGGGTTATGGGTTGCCACCATGTTGACCTATCTTTGGGGGGATGTACTGCGAATAATGGCTGGCGATGTAACGCCGGGAATGCTTAAAGAAGGCATGCCAGGAACTCAAGGGATGTGGTTATTCATTGCCGCAATAATGCTGATTCCGATTGTTATGGTAGTACTGACCCTAACCTTGAAATATCCCACAATCCGTTGGTTGAACATTATAGTTGCCATCATCGTGATTGTATTTAATCTCTTTGGCTTGCCTTACAAGGGTGCTTATGACAACTTTCTGATCATTGTGAGCTTTGTGTTTAATTCACTGACTATCTGGTATGCGTGGAAGTGGATTGTCTGATTAATCCTGGAGGAAACTTATGAAAGCGATGGTATACACAAAATACGGACCACCGGACGTCCTTCACCTTGCTGAGGTAGAGAAACATGCCCCCAAAGACAATGAAATCCTGGTGAAAGTATTTTCAACAACCGTTTCATCAGGTGTGTTGTGGGCTCGAACTGGCACCCATCCGGACTCCCGGTTTTTTACTCTCGCAGTAAGGCTCGTGTTTGGTCTGACAAAACCCAGGAAGACTATTTTGGGATACGAGCTATCTGGCGAAGTGGAGGCTGTGGGTAAAGATGTAAAACTGTTTCAGAAGGGTGATAAGGTCTTTGGAACTACTACCGGATTAGATGTGGGCGCTTATGCTGAATACGTCTGTTTGCCTGAAGAATGGAAACAAGGAGTAGTAGCCAAGATGCCTGCCAATATGTCCTATAAAGAAGCTGCCGCCGTTCCAATTGGAGGAATGACCGCATTATATCTTCTAAGCAAAGCAAATATTCAGATGGGGCAAAAAGTGCTTATCTATGGCGCTTCTGGAAGTGTAGGCAGCTTTGCGGTGCAGATTGCCAAATACCACTTTGGGGCCGAAGTAACCGGCGTATGCAGTACATCGAATTTGGAATTAGTAAGCTCTCTAGGAGCCGATAATGTCATTGATTACACTCAAGAAGACTTCACCCAAAGTGATGAGAAATATGATGTTGTTTTTGACGCAGTAGGAAAGATATCGTCTTCCCGTGGTAAAAGCTCTCTGAAGAAAAAGGGGAAATATCTAACTGTCAAATCCCCAACAAGCGAAAAGACCGAAAATCTGATCATGCTCAAAGAGCTTATTGAGGCGGGAAAAATCAGATCGATTATTGATAGGTGCTATCCATTGGAACAGACTGTCGAGGCGCACAGGTATGTTGATAGAGGGCACAAAAAGGGAAATGTAGTTATCACTGTGGATCATAACGACAAAACCTAACCCTAGTTAGAGCAGACCCGGCTTTGCCGGGAAGGTGCGCGGCGCCAAAAGCCAAGTCTGGTTCGGGTGCAAAGATGGTTTGAAGCAAGAGCCGCCGGGCTGCTCAACATTTCGATGGCACCGACCGCTTCGCTTCTGCTTCGCAGATCGGTGCCATCGGGGCGTATGCCCTCGGCGCGAAAAATCGGATCAGATAACGAAGGAACATTCAGTATAGTGGTGTGATAAGGAGAGAACATGAAAGTACTTGTGCTTGGTGGCAATGGTGCAACTGGTATCCATGTAGTAGAACAATTACTTGTGAATAATGTAGATGTGAAGACAATCGTAAGGAATTCCGCAAAGCTTAAATCATTGGAAAATAAGGAAAACCTTGAGATTATCACTGCTAGTTTTCTT
>JALHTN010000421.1 GCA_022865865.1 Anaerolineales bacterium | reverse complement strand
CCACAGGTGATCTTCGATTTCTAGATCCTCAGCCAATGCTGCAAGATGCCCATTTTTGTCTCTCGCTCCTAGAAATATACAGAACCAATCATGATAACTGTAGGAATTCTTGAGATAATAGAGGGCGTTTAGAAGAAGATCGGCGCCATCCCTGTTGGATCCGTCGGATTGAAAAGCAAGGATTGTCTCTGCTCTTGAGCGCAGGTTTGTGTCTGGCTCTGTAGGTTTCATCTGATCGAGATCTGGTGCGTGGGAGATTACGCTAACCTTCTCCATTGGAGTTCCAACTCGATTTACCAGCAGCTGTCGGCAGGTGTCATTGGGCACGGTAACGTGATGGACAAACCGAATTGCTAATCGTTCAAGCCAACCTGTGGATTTATAACGCATGCCTCCTGAGCGGTGGTATTCGGTAGCAAATAATTCTGGCAGGGGTTCACGGATATCCAGCAGCATGGTTTTTCCAAACAGCTTCGGTAGAAGCCCTGCAAAAACCAGTGTATCGGGTGGATTGATCACATAAAGAACATCCAGGCCGTGCCGCATCCATACCCAAAGCAAGACAAATGAACTGAATACTGGAGCGAGGATGAGATTCCAAAAAAATCTATTGCCTGCTGGGGATACATATCGCTGGAAGGAAATGCCATGGTTTGATTGGATCTGGGATAAATCACTCTGGTAAGGCGAGATGATCCTGACCGCATAACCCGCTTCGGACAACAGTTTTGCATGAAATGGAATCCGGCTGTCCCCATTATTTGGGGAATTGCCCATTAGGATTACTATTCGGGGAGGCTGCTTTAAAGGTTTCTTCTGGTATGATTTCTCCTCGTTAGATACTTGCGTACGTTTGAACGCTCGCTTGAGGGAATAACCTTTCACTAGGGTAGAGAAATTTCTTCGTTCTGCGGGTGGATTATGCAATTGGGTTTTACTCGCCAATGAAGGAACAGCTTCTGAAGATGCCTCATCCTTCTCCTGGAGTGAAGGTTCATAGGGGCTCGGTTGCTTTTTACTGTAATATCTATAGTAATCCTTCGAAAGCGGGGGACTATCATTATTTATTATCAAACCCAAAATCCTTGAGTCCGATCCCATTAATTGTTGGCAGGTAGAACGCAGAGCAGGTTCGCATACAAATCCTTTTTTAGCAATCAATAAAACACCATCAGTCCCAGATGTCAATAAGGCTGCATCGGCTACTCCAAGATAGGCAGGAGTGTTTAGAAGAATAAAATCATAATCTGGTTTAAGTTTGTTAAGAATTGGTAGGATGTCCGCCTCTTCAAGCAATAGTGATGGATCCGAATCAACCGGACCAGTGGTTAAGATTTCTAGCCCAGGATATTCACTTTCCTGGATGGCCATGGTCGGGGGTAGTGTCCCTTTAGCAATATTGCTCAAACCAATGGCATTAGGAAGTTCGAATAATTCGTGGAGGGAAGGCCGGTGGAGGTCTGCATCGACTAGGAGCACCCGCCTGCCGGTTTCAGCGAGGCTGATGGCCAGGTTGGTTGAGATAGTGGATTTGCCTTCATCTGGTTGGCTGCTGGTCAACATCAGGATTTTCATCTCAACCTTATCCGTCATTTTAACCAGGTTAATTCTCAAGCGGCGAAATGCATCATCGTATGGGAACTCTCCTATCAATGGTTTATTT
>JALHTN010000420.1 GCA_022865865.1 Anaerolineales bacterium | reverse complement strand
TCCTGGTAATTAATATCCATTCGTTCAGATCAGGAGGCGGAGATGTTCAAGAGAATGTTTTTTGCCATAGTGACAGCCATACTTGTTTTCGTGGTCAGTGAAGCTGCAAATTTAACAATCATCCGGGATTTATATGCATCCGGCCAATCAGCCATGGCTGCGGTAGCAGCTCAAGAGGTTGAGCCCAATCCGCCCGTGGAGCAGTCTGGGCGCGATGAGACCCGCATCCCGCCAGACCCCGCTTACATCCAGGCCATCGAAAACACCGCTGCCCTGGTCTGGGATGAAAATGCCTTTCGCTTGGCTGAGCAGTATGGGCTCAACATCCTCAATGTGACCTGGGAGGACACCGGGCGCTACTACAACTCCTCGGTCGGCCCCAATATCTCCGATGTGACCATCCAGGTCCAGCACCAGGACCCCTCCACGAGAGAGTCCCGCTTGACCCTGATGCCGGTCATCCGCTACCCCAACTTCAGCGACCTGACCGCCGATATCTCGCTCGACAAGTTTTTCCTGCTGGTGGGCAACGAAGATGGGCGCGATTTGCAGAAAGTGACCCTGCGGGATTACCTGGGCGATATCCGGCGTTATCTATCCCAACCGGGCTCCTGGAGCGGCAGGGGGGATTCCCTGTTAGCTCCCCGCGATTCGCATGTGCTGGTCAGCGCCCAGGCTGCCTTCTTGCCCGTGCCGCAGGCGGGAGAAGCAGAATTCAACCCGGTGATCTTCAACTACCAATCCTACCAGGGTGATCCGGCCGTGCTGACCATCGTCGCCACCCGCGAAGGCACCAGCGCTACCGTGATCGATAACCTGCGGGATGGTTTCTCAGCCGGTTATTCCTGGGGCCAGCGCCTGTTCTTCAACCAGGACGGCGAACGGGCCAGCTTCACCGGAGAGAGACTCAGTGATTTTCGTACCTCGGAACAGCCTTCCGGGGATACCCCGCAGGCCGCAGGCGAGGCTGGATTAAACATGGTGCTGATCATCCAGGTGCCCTTGAAGCAGAAATACCCCATGGAAGGGGAAATGATGGCGGTCGAGGAGTCAGCAGCGGACGCCTCAGCACCCATGTTGAAGATGGAGAGCGATGTGGAAGTAGCCGTGATCGGTCACGGGGCAGTCGAAGGACCCTTCACCGAAATCGACGGGCTGGATATCGAACGCGACCCGCGCTTCCCCATCCGGGTCACGGTGCAGTTCTACAAAGCCACCAGCAATGGTATCGTCTCCGCTGAAGACATGCAGCAGATCGCCGACCAGATCGATCGGGTCTATGCCGAAGCCGATTACGTCGGCAGCCTGGTCGTGGATGGTGAGTCCACCCGCCCCACCGAGTATGACGGTTCCAAAATTCAGCCGGTCAACTGGTGGGACACCTTCTGGCAGCGCTTCGAAGGCAATACTGGACTGGATCGCTTCGAGGCGCAGGAGATCTGGCGTTCATTGAAATTCTACGCTGGAAAGTGGTATGAGAACTACCGGCAGTAAATCAATCTCATCTCGCTACGGTAGGGCGGGATTCCCATCCCGCCGGATCTGAATACTTCCATAAAAAAAGGGGTTGCCCAATAAGATTTGGACAACCCCGGTTTGGTTAATGCAGGCAGATTATGGAGAGTAATCAAATTTACCGTAAAGCATTCCATGCCATTTGAAATTCCCGGCAGAATCCTCTGATAAATAAATCAGGGCCTCCTGGTCACCTTCAATTCCCCAGCCCTGGCTGTAAATCACTTCCACCACATTCACATCCGGCCCGAAGTTCCCTTCCAGGTTCCTGCTTGGAAGGTCCGGAAACTGGCTACGATCCGTGGTGAAGGTCAGGCGCGGGGTGTAATCAGGATCATTGAAATTATACAGCTCGGGTAGGTCATTCAAGAAGTCCTGGGGGGTGTACCGAACCCCTTCCGAGAGCCAGTATCCGATGATAAAAGGATCTGACATATAACCCAGCAGGGCGGAGATATTCCTGGATCGCAAGCCATCCTGGATGTTGCAGGCGACCGATTCTACACTCCCAGGGCTGGCACCGAGGCTGCCCGCACTACAATCCAGGCTTACCAGGCCATTTATCACCTCGCTGTAGGCATCCCCTCCGTCAGTACGCACCACGAGCTGGTCCCCTTCACCCAGGCATTCTGGCACCATGTCAGCTGGGAACTGGTACAGATCGATATCCTCGCAGGCAGGGGTTGCCTGGCCATCATAAACAACGATCCAGGAATCCCCTTGCTTGGCAGCCAGGAAGTATCCATTGCTCACGCCTCCCATGGCATGCTGGCCGGTAAGTGCAGCAAAACTGATCGCCAGCTGATCGACTGGCTGGCCCAGCTTCTCAGCCAGAGCTGCTGCAATAGCCTGCTCATCATTCATGATGGGTATCTGAGTTTCCGGCTGGGAAGTTGGTACAGTTGTGCTCTCCGGTACCGCTGATATTTCTGGTGTTTCCGGGATGAAATTATTCTCAATTCCAACTTCAAATGTCCCGCAGGCTGG
>JALHTN010000419.1 GCA_022865865.1 Anaerolineales bacterium | reverse complement strand
AATGTTGTGGATCTTTAATCCTTCGGAGATCGATTCACCAATTGGCATGCGTGGGTCCAGGGATGCGTAAGGGTCCTGGAAGATTATTTGCATATTGCGGCGCATCTTTTTCAGATCTGAGCCTCGCAAATCGAAAACATTGGTTTCACCGAAGAGAACTTCTCCTCCAGTTGGCTCAGTAAGGCGCAGCATCGTGCGACCGACAGTAGTCTTTCCGCATCCGGACTCCCCTACTAATCCCAGGGTTTCTCCCTCTCTAACGGTGAAGCTGATATCATCTACTGCTTGAACCCAGGCTACTACTCGCTGCATCAGGCCGCCGCGCACGGGGAAGTATTTCATCAAATGATTGACTCGAATTAAGTCACGTTTTCCATTTCCAGTTGAGATAGCTTGTTCGGTCATTAATATCCTCGTAAGTGCAGTGGATTCAGGCAACCGGACCCATATCGGATGCTCTTAATGGTGCTGCGTGTCCTTGTTCTTCATGGCTTTGATACAGCCAGCAGCGGACGGAATGGTTGGGGAGTATGGGGAGCAGGTCGGGTTCCACTTCTGTGCAGATTTCTAATTCGTGTTCGACACGAAGCCGGCAGCGCGAGGCAAATTTACATCCCGGAGGCAGGTTGATCAGATTGGGAACAGATCCTGGGATAACATCCAGGCGGTCCTTGATCTTGCCCAAGACTGGGATGGAGGCGATCAGTCCCATGGTATAAGGGTGCAGCGGTTTTGCGAACACTGAGTCGATTTCAGTCTGTTCGACGATGCGACCGGCATACATGACTGCCACGCGGTCAGCCATTTCAGCGATGACACCCAGGTCGTGGGTAATCAAAATAACAGAGGTGCCCATGCGGTTGCGCAAATCGCGCAGCAGGTCTAAAATCTGAGCCTGGATGGTCACATCCAGGGCGGTGGTTGGCTCATCGGCGAGCAATAATTGCGGGTTAAGCGCTAAGGCCATGGCGATCATCACCCGCTGCGCTTGGCCGCCAGACATCTCGTGCGGGTAGGCATGCGCTTTCTCATCTGGATCGGGAATGCCGACCAGGCGCAGCAGATCAACCGCTTTCTCCCATGATTCCTCGCGACCCATGTTCTGGTGAATCTGCAGCACTTCTGCAACCTGGTCAGCAACCTTGAATACCGGATTGAGGCTCGATTGAGGTTGTTGGAAGATCATCGATATGCGATTACCGCGCATATCGACCATCTCTGCCTCAGAAAGGGTGAGCAGATCCCGACCTTCGAAGAAGATCTTCCCTTCGATTATTTTGCCGGGGATGCCGATTAATCGCATGATCGTGAGGGCGGTCACACTTTTTCCGCACCCGGATTCTCCAACCAGGCCCATAACTTCTCCCGGGTATACAGAAAAATCTACTCCATCAACGGCTTTTACTACACCGTCCTCGGTATAGAAATAAGTTTTAAGGTTTTGAATATCAAGCAAAGGTTGGTTGTTATTTGAGCTCACAAGTATTTCTCCAAATCTATATCTCCTGTCTCAGGATTCAACACACAATTCGTTTTCCGCCAGGAATTCCTTCAGCGCGGCAAGATCTCCTACGTGGAATGATCCTGCGGCAGGATATTCTGAACGGCGCCCAAAAATGGCATTAGTTTGGGCGTGACGCCCAACAAGAGGAATGATGAGTCGATCGACATTTGAAAAGAATTTATAGCGCGAATGCACCCGAATTGTTTTAGGATAGGTCAATTCTACCACCATCATTTGGGGATGAGATTGGTAATCCTGGTAAGTTTCAGCGGAAAGTGAAACTGAATCCCACCGCTTTCTCCCTGTAAGGCTTCCATTGACCAAGCCAACCATCGCTTCGAACTCTGAAGTTCCGCTTTCAAGATAGACATCTTCACCAAAACAATGGATAGTTATGGTCTGGGGTTGGTAATTAAATACGGGTGAGGCCCAAAGCAGGTCACCCGTATTCATTGCAATGATAAAGTAAATGAGCGGTACGATAATGATTACCGCAATACCAGCCATGCGCAGGAATGAGGGCGATGAGGGTTGATTCACTACTGGTTAATGATTAATGCTTTAAGCGCGGGTCCATGGCATCCCGCAAACCATCACCAATGTAGTTGAAAGCCAATACACAAACGAAGATCACCAGACCCGGGTAAAAAACCTTGGCGGGTTGGGTCCACATTTCGTTTTGGTATTCATTGAGCATATTACCCCAGGTAGGCACCGGTGGTTGGATCCCGAAGCCCAAAAATGAAAGTGCTGATTCGAGCACGATCACGCCTCCCAGGCTGAGCGTAGCCGATACGATTATTGGGGCAAGGGAATTTGGGATCATGTGACGGACGATAATTCCAAAGCTCCCTAAACCGAGTGCTTTCGCAGCCTCTGTGAATTCCTGGTTGCGGAGTGACAATACCATACCCCGGATCAGGATTGCGGCGCTCATCCAGCCAAAAATAATCAGGATCAGCGTGATGATCACAGCACTGCTCCATTCTGGAGGCAAGCCAGGAATGGTGACCCCGCGTAAAAGCGCAGAAAAGGCCAAAAGCAGAGGAAGGAGAGGTATCGTAATCAAAAATTCAACGAATCTTTGGATGACCTCATCAATCGTACCTCCGTAATAACCTGAAAGAGAACCGATCAGAACCCCGATCACGGTGGCGAAAATGGTAACAATAAATGCCACCGAAAGAGAAATCTGTCCTGCGTAAAGCAAACGGGTAAATACATCCCGGCCGATATTATCTGTTCCCATCAGGTGCTGCAAGGAAGGGGGATCATTGCGCAGAATCTGTCCATTCTCATCTCTGGATAAATCCCTGACAGGATCGTATGGAGCGTACAGCGGAGCGAGATAACAGGCTAATGCAATGAGACTAATGGTCACCATGCCTGCCACAGCCAATTTGTGCTTGCGGAAGCGCTTCCAGATCACCTTCCAGGGGGATTCTTCGGTGACAGTGGAGAGGGTTTCACTTTCCAGGGAAACGACGTTTGCCATATGACGAACTCCTGTAGATTTCGAGATATATCAACTATGTGAAGCGGATACGCGGGTCAATAAATGTATAAATGATATCTCTGACCAGGGTAGCAATGACTACCAGAACGGCCACGATGAACAGATAGGCCATAACAACCGGCCAGTCATTTTGTGCCAGGGCATCGAAATACAGGCGGCCCATCCCGGGATAGCTGAATATTGTCTCGGTCAGGATGGCGCCGCTGAAGATGGCCGCGATATCGAAGACCAGGATCGTGACGACCGGGATAAGCGCATTTCGAAGGGCGTGTTTAATAATCACAACCCGTTCAAAGAGACCTTTAGCACGTGCTGTTCTAACGTAATCCATCCGTAAAACCTCGAGCATGGAGGAGCGTGAATAACGGCTCCACCCAGCCATATATAACAAGCTCAACATGAGCGCAGGTAAGATAATGTGTACTCCCCGATCGACCAGACTGCCAGGAACTGCATTGATAACGGATAGGAAGCTGCCTGGTGGTGCTTCACGCACCGATAAAACACCCGTGGAAGGCATAAAAGGTAATCCCCATTGTTTAAATTGGTAAGTAAATATCAGGATGAGCATCAATCCGAACCAGAATACCGGCATGGCAGAACCAAAGAAGGCAAAGGTTGTAGCCACATAATCCATTTTGCTGTATTGGTGGACTGCAGAGTAAATGCCAATCGGGATCCCAACGATGAGAGAGACCAATATCGCGGTGGACATCAGCAGGATGGTGTTCCCCAGGCGGCTCATGATCAGATCCGATACCGGCTGGCCGGGGGCGAGCTTCCAGGAGAAACCGAAATCCAGGCGCACCATTCCCTGGGTGCTGCTGTGGAATCCGGCATATCTGCCCAGGAGACCCCCGGGACCGAACAACCAGGAGGCATTCGCCCAGCGCCCATCTTCAGGACGGGGTTTGCCTTCTCCTTCTGGAAATTGCCAGGATGTACTTGTGTCTGTCTGGATGGTATAGAGATTGCCATTCAAGTCTTTGATCGCGACTGTGTAGCCGTTCTGCGAATCAACATGTCCTTCGATGGTGACATCATCCGGTTTCTGATCGGTCGCTGAAGGTTTGACTTTAATCTCCGCGGCTTGGTAGACTCCCGGTTCTGTCTCTTCTCCCCATACCCAAAGCATGTAACCCGGATTGAGAAGCGCAACACCGGGGTTGGCCCAAAAACGGTGCTTGGTGAAGGTGTAGTATTTTTCACCAGTATTACGATCGACCTTGATAATGGGAGTGCCGTCCTTGGCTCTATCCAGCTCCGAGTATTGGTCGAAGCCAACATAAACCCAATCCGCGCCTAACCAATCATCGCCGCCCAACCAGGTCAGGTAGCGCAGCATCATGGGTTTATCCAACCCGAGATAGGCTTCCAGCCGGGCGATATCGGCCTCGCTGACGCGCGTTCTGCGATCTGCTGAAAGACGCAACCCGGACAAGGGGCCACCTGGGGCAATGTTTAGCAGAAAGAAGATAGCGAAAGTGGAAAGTAAAACAACGATCGACATTTGAAAGGCGCGGCGAATCAGATAGGCAGTCATCTCTCAACTACTCCTTCTTGTGGGGGGTTTTTAAGCTGAGTTGGGCGCTGAACCATGATCAGTCCATTATCACCCACCCGAATTTTGAATAAAGGCGCGCAATCAGCGTTCATGTTACCTGATTTACTAAAAATGGGGATGGAAGGTTCAAAATATAGAGAAAACACAGTAAATTAATCGATAATTTTTCATTTAGAGCGCTAGATTATACCATGACAGGCATTGTGAATTAAGAGACAAAACGGGGCTTAATGAAGAGTATTGGGTTTTGGCTGTTAATTTGTACCATCGGTAATGTCATTCCGAACCCCGCAGGGAGGTGAGGAATCCCTGTGACGCGAATGTGGAGATTGATGGTGGTGCATAATAGCCGCAGCTTTAGGGATCCCTCGCTGTGGCTCGGGATGACACGGTTTAGTCATTCGGAATCCACTTTACGCGAATGAAAAGAAGGATGATGATGATGCATAATGGCCACAGCTAAAGGGATCCCTCGCTGTTGCTCGGGATGACACGGGTTTTGTCATTCGGAATCCACTTAATGCCTATGATAAGTTTGATGGTGGTGCATAATAGCAGCAGCTTAAGGGATCCCTCGCGTAATTTATCCTGAAGAATGAAGGACTCGGGATGACAATATTCATTTGGAATGAAAAAGGATGGCAGTCAGACGACTGCCATCCTTTTGTTGTTCAGGAAAACTTGCTAACCTGAGGGATTAATTGGCACAATCAACATAGTCAAACATTTCGATGTTGAAGAATTCGCTGTTTGAAGTTGGGTCCATGATGAAGTTGCACATATCGGTCCGGGTAGCAGCCAGTTTGAGGCGCAAGAACAGCGGCGCAACAGGAACTTCCTCACCGAAGATGCGCTGGGCTTCCTGGTTGGCAGCTTCGTATTCCGGCTGGCCGGGCAGTGAACCGAGAGACAAGTTGCAGGCTGTATCGTATTCAGCATTGGCAAAGCCAGGATTGTTCTGGCCGCCCCATCCGGAGATGCCGAAGGTGCGTTCCTGGCCGTCCTGGATGGAGACCCAGGTTTCACCCTCGGGTCCAGGGACCAGGCTGCCGAGGTACAGGTCGCATGGCGGCGTTACGCCCGTCAGCCAGGCGAACTCGCCCAGGTCGAAGCGGCGGCCGAAGAGGGGTCCCTCTGGACCATCTGCGAACCATTCAGCGGCAGGCAACAGGTTGATATCGGCCTGGATACCGCACTGAGCGAGGGATTGCTGGAGGACTGCCGTGACCTGCTGGCGCAGGGTGGCGTTGGTGGATCCGTAGGCAACCTGTAAAAGTGTGCCAACTGGGACTCCTTCCACACCGGAAGCCACTCGGGGCGTGGCTGCATCGCCATCATCGTCAATCCAACCCACCTCGTCGAGCATGGCACTGCCGGCTTCGGGATCAAATGGGTATT
>JALHTN010000418.1 GCA_022865865.1 Anaerolineales bacterium | reverse complement strand
CCGGTTTTGGACAGGCTCCGAAGGATCCATGATTGAGGAAAATTAACGAATCTTCAAGCAGGAATTCATCTTTTAATTTGGTCATAATTGTCCGGAAGTCTCCCAGGTTGAGAGACTGGCAGCATATTCTTCATCTTGATAGCGATTGAGATTAAAAGCCGGTGCATACGCTGGCAATCTTTTATTGAGGATGTGCATTGCAAGCAGTTCACCAGCCGCCATCGAAGCCATCAAGCCAAATCCGGATAATGCGCCAATTACCCAGGTCCCCTCCACTGGCAGTGGCCCGATTAATGGTCGATTTTCCCTGGTTTTAGTATAGTAACCACCATCCAGGAAAGGACGTGGTGGTTTCTCGAAATACTGTTTTAATGCGGGGATCATCGTCGCTAAACCACGCAGAGCAATATCTGGATAATCTTGATCCAGGGGAGGTGGCCAGGTGGGCTCAATCTCTCTGGTGTGATATTCCCACAACATCAAGAAGACTGGACTGTCCGCAAGCCCTTCTGGCCGGGTGTGAACTCCAGGTGGGAATTCATCCAACAGCCAGTGATTGGCTTGATCTTCTTTTAGAAAATCAATTTCAGCTTTACTCCAAGGAAGTTTCTGTGCATCTTGCCAGATCAGCAAGGGTACGTCCCTGGGGATAATACCCAATTGATCTTGAGCGGAGACTTTGAGATGAAGTTCGCAGTAAACGGGTAGCTCAACCCCGAAGGTAGCTGATACTGGTTTTAAGAATGGGCCGGCTGCATTCACAAAAATCTTGGTGGGTATGCGGCTGCCACCTTCAAGCACAACCGCGGTTACCCTTTGATTGTGAAGTTCAAGAGTGTCAACTCGATCCAGGAGAAGGTGGACACCGTGATTTTTGGCTTCTGCGAGCAGCAAGCTGCCCAGCTGTTGGGCACTGAACCAGCCAGCGCGCCGAATATGCAGACCAGCAACAACCTGATCGGTGATGAAAGGGTAGTGATGCCGGATGAGATCGCGATCCAGGATCAAATCAGCGCCGCCAGGAGCTGATTTGAAGCCATTGGGTTCTGAAGGCTGGTAAGGGGTGTCTGTCGAGCGTCCACGATGAATTCGCAGAGAACCAGCACCGAGTTGGGATGTTTCCTGAGCATTGGATTGCAAATCGGAGACATTATTTTTATCGCTGGTTAGGTACAAATACCCACGGCGATTTAGGTGGAATGGGTTTCCATGAACAGCAGCCAGATCTTCCAGCAGATCGATGCTGTGATTCATCAGGGAAACCATGGCATTGCCTGGACCAGGCCACCAATTCCGGTAGCATTCTGTGGATTTATCGCTGGTTAAGCTTAAAGGGGGACGCTCGTCTATCAGGAGGATATCTTGAACACCATGCTTAACTGCAAGATGATAAGCGGTACTGATGCCGGCGATACCCGCACCACAAATGACCACATTTTGCTGTTTCATAGATGGTTACGCGACCAGGCGTACATAAATTCGCTTGTTGATTTTTCCCTTACTTTTATAATCTACAATTTCGATTTGACCCACCTCTGATGTATTCCGAACATGAGTACCTCCATCCGCCTGCAAATCCAAGCCCTCGATTTCGACCACACGCACTTCCTGAATTCCTTCCGGGAGCAAATTGACCTTGGTGCGAATCAAATCAGGAATTTGAAAAGCTTCTTCCCTGGGGAGGATATCCACGCGTAAAGGTCTGGCCTTATCCACCTCAAGATTGATTGAGACTTCAATCTCCTGCACCAGGTCCTTGTGCATGGTTTCGAATTCAAAATCCATTCTACCCGCCATAGGCTCCATTGATCCACCGGTGACCGAGGCGCCATAATCTCGAAAGATAACTCCGCACAAGATATGCATTGCAGAGTGGGTGCGCATTAACTGGTAGCGATGAACCCAATCCAGATTCCCAATTACATCTTGCCCGATTTCCGGTAGATCGAAACCCTCATCCATCACATGCAGAATATCTGGACCTGCTTTGCGAGCGCGTTTAATGGGGACCGAAGCATCACCAATTTCTATCCATCCAGAGTCAGCAGGTTGGCCTCCTCCGCCTGGATAAAATGCAGTACGATTTAATATAATGGCTTGATTTTCAGGATCGACATTCTTGATCCTGGCTGGGAATTCCTGAATGTAGCTGTCGGTCTGATATAAAAGTTCGGTCATGATCTGCCCTCGAAAAGTATTATGGTCCTTAAGCCAGAAACCAGTATACAGAAAAAACACTCAAGGTGCAAGATATCGCTGAAATTATTGTGATTTTCAGCTAATTTTAAGAATAACTGCATAATCATTCACAGAATTATGGGATTCTCTGCTAAAATATTCCATACCCGATTATCCAAAAAATGATAAATTGGTTGCAAAGTAATGATGTGTATCCAGTGAAGGAAGATTTGTTTCGAAGGAAAAAATATTCCAACAGGTAGTTGATGCATTAAACGGTAGATTTCCCCAATGATTAGTATTTAATAAAATTAGGAAGGATTATTTGCATGACAACTATGCAGCATGAACCCAGTTTAGAAATAGCCCACTCCTGGTGGCGGAAGATTTCCCTTTCATACGTTCCGACACAGGAATCGCCCTTACTCAGCGATTTTTCAGCTAATCTTCTGAGTCGATTTCGCCAGGCTGGTCACACGGTTAGTGAACCCCCCGGTGCAGGTACTGAAGTGCTGTTGACCACGGCAAAATTTGATCAACCCATACGCTGGCGGGATGCGCTGATTTTTAATGCTCGAAGGCAATTCAATCTCGAGCATTCACCAACCATTTTCACGATTGTTGAAGCCACCCCTGAAGATATAAGAGAGAAATTGGATTACTTTGAAGAAGTATTGAAGAAAGATCCCCCAGATCCAAAGGATTTTGAGCTGCCTGGGCTAGGACCAGAGGCTTATCACACGTTATATGAACAGGGCAGGCGGGGTGGACCAATTTTAGCATTGCTGCGAACCGTGCAGACACAGTCGATGAGCATCCGGGTGGTATTGGTTGTTGGACATGATATGCCTGAAGAGGCTTATGTATTCGATTTAGTAGGGGCACACCCCCTGATTAAATTTGCAAATCCGGAGCAATTCTATGAAGATATCATGGGACGGATTGTTACCGCGATCAGCACTAACGAGATCACAGATCACGAGCTTATCGGAGAACCGATCCCGGAAAGCGTTTGGAAAACACTCAAAACTCCAGCGGAGATGGAAAAAGCAGGACACGAGCTTGGCCAGCGTCAGTTTTTTACAGAGATGGTATTGGTGACTAACTTAGCAACAGTACCTGCTGTCCCTGATGCAATTGCCAGCCAGTACAGTGAGGGGTGTTTTGCGACATGGGATCCGGAGATTGAAGGTCTGGTGACGACCGTGACGGGAAGTGCCCGCCCGGTGGTTAAGGATAAACTTACAGATGATGAATTGGCGGTAATTGTTGGAGTACGACCTGATGGAAAAGGTGCCTTAATCAGGCATGTTGAAGGAAAACGTAATGACCCACCCTCTTCTGAAGCGGTAGAGTTAATTAAGATGGACAAAGATCTTCCCAAGATCAAGCTTGAGAATGGGTTTGAAGTACCGGTTTCCCGCTCCAAACTTCACGGACACCGCGGAATTAGGGCATATTCACCAGAGCATGTAGAACATGTTTTCCTTGAGACACCGTATTACCACTACCCTGTGTCCTGCTCAACCGAGGCACAAGCACATGCGATCCATAATGCGTTTTCAACTTCTGCAGCCCTACAGGATCCAGCCGATCCTAGGCAAGTAATTTTTACGATATTGCCCGGTCATGGTATCGTGATCGCTGAGAAATGGGTCCCTGGAAAAGTTCCCTTCCAGGTCATGTGGGAGTATATGGATGCGGGTTGGTTGGTGGTAGATAATATGGTTCCACAAGGGGTACTGACCTTTAAACTGGATGACAGCGGCATAATGATATTAAAGGTTGAAAAATAGATATGCTGCAATAGTCCTGGAGGTATGCAGCTCCAGGTTATGGTTCTGCCGGACCGGTTTGAATCGTTTCTGATCAACACACTGATATCGATGCACTCATGTAGCCAGTTTGTGTTGTAGCCAACCTGAGGATCCAGCGAGTATGAGGCCAAAGGTTGCTGGAAAACGGTTTCCATGTACCTCAATTTAGATAAATTTGGGGATAAGTTGAGCGACCAGGGGTACTTGATCCGAAAAATGTTTGCTAAGTCGGTTAGTCGGGTACTCGCTGAATCACTATTAATATTGGAGACAAACCCCCAGTGATGGGGTGTTTTTCTTAAATAGAACGTTATTATGGGGCTCACCATCAGCATTCAAAGCAAGTTAGCAGGTCGAGATTTTTTCTGTGTGTGTGCACTGTCAGCTGCAGCCTTGATGCTGGAGAGCACCTTGACACGGCTACTTGCTGTAGCACAATACTATCACTTTGCTTTTCTGGTGGTTAGCCTGGCCCTGTTGGGTTTTGGTGCCAGCGGATCATTTCTCAGTATATTCCCTGGATGGATTTCAAAGCATGACGATCAGGGTCGCAATTTAGGCCGTGATAGAACGTTGGTTATATCTGGATTGGGATTTTCTGCCAGTTTAGTGATCGCCTACATTATTATCAATTGGTTGCCCTTCGACAGCTACAGCATAGCCTGGGATCGACGTCAAGTAATCTATTTTGTCATTTACTACTTAATATTAGCAATCCCTTTTTTGTTCGCTGGTTTGGGAATTGGAGCCGTACTCTCATCCAGTCCTGGTGAAAATAATCGGGTTTACGCAGTAAATTTAATAGGCTCAGCTATTGGGATCTTGCTGGGATTGTTTGTGATGCAATTTGCTGGTGTTCCTGGTGGACTGCTCGCTAGTGGAGTACTTGGTATATCGGCTGTTCTGGGCTCGCGAGGATTGGTGTCCAGGTTCTGGCGTACCGTAATTTGGGGGATGCTGATCTTGGGGATAATGGGAGTGTTGTCCCTTTCGATTACCAACCAAAGATTTAATTCGCCAATTGGAATATCTATTTCCCCATACAAAGGATTGCCATATGCCCTGCAGGTACCAAACGCTGAGCGAATATTCGGTTCCTGGAATGCATTCTCCAGGATCGATGTCATTGCTGGTGCGAGCACGCATATCTTGCCAGGTTTGAGTTATACCTACTCGGGAAGCCTACCAGAGCAGCTAGGAATGGCTTTCGATGGCGATGCTTTAAGACCGGTGACATTAATTGATCCTGACCAATTTCGAGCAGCTGATTATTTACCAGAAGCCGCAGCATTCCACCTCCATCCTGATGGAAAAGCATTGGTATTGGATTCTGGCAGTGGGTTTGGAGCTGTGCAGGCATTAGCCAGTGGGGCGTCCCAGGTAAGGGCTGTTGTGGATAATCCATTAATTATTAAAGCGATTTCAGAATCTGCACCAGATCACGATATCTACCAGCATGTCGATGTTCAAACGATTTCTGAGGCTACCCGGGTATATCTTGCCTCTCATGTAGATGAATTTGATGTGATCATGGTGCCGCTTAACGAACCTTACCGACCGGTAGCAAACGGTGCGTATAGTCTTGCCGAGAATTACAAGTTGACAGTGGAAGCCTTTTCACAGATTTTCTCACGATTAACCACAGATGGAGTTCTGGTGGTAACTCGCTGGCTGCAAACGCCACCAAGTGAGGAGCTACGAATGTGGGCTACATTAATCGAAGCGATTTCCAGAATGGGAATCGAAGATCCGGGCAGCAAGTTGGTAGCCTACCGAGGAATTCAGACGATGACCATCCTTGTCCAGCTGGAAGGCTGGAATGAGGACCAGTTAGCAATTATTCGTGAATTTACGAAGCTGCGCCGATTTGATTTGGTATGGGCAGTGGACATCGAAGCACAGGAGGTTAATCGCTTCAATAAATTGGATGAAGCTGTGTATTACCGGCGATTCAGTGAACTGTTAGCTGCTGAATCCCGGGAAAGATATTATGATAATTATCCATATTCAATTAACCCAACAACCGACGATCATCCATTTTTCTTTCACTTTTTCAAATGGGAACAAGCGCCTCAGATATTAGCGACATTTGGTCGAGTTTGGCAGCCGTTTGGAGGCAGTGGTTATTTCGTACTTATCGCACTCCTTTTTCTGGTCTCGGTATTCAGCATAATCTTGATTGTGATCCCATTGCTAATCAACCGAAATTTCTCAGATCATTCATTACAACAGAGTGAGCAGCACAGGACAACGCAGATAAATATCCCCCTCTGGAGAGTATTCGTATATTTTGGGAGCATAGGGATAGCATTTTTATTTCTAGAAATCCCATTGATCCAGAAGTGTATTTTATCAATGGGGCAGCCAGCATACGCATTCGGATTAGTAGTGCTTGTTTTACTGGTTTCTTCCAGCGTTGGCAGCATGTACTCACGCAGATTCTGGCAGAGAAAGGAGTTGGTGCTGTTGATCTTGTTTGGATGTGCTCTTCTCACCCCGCTTGCCTTTAGCAAGATTCAAGAAATCAGCCTGGGTTGGCCACAAATCCTGAGGATTTTCACCCTTGGAGCAAGTATAGTGCCGCTGGGAATTCTCATGGGATTTCCCTTCCCATTTGGATTGGTATGGCTAGAGAGAGCGGAATCCAATCTTATACCTTGGGCATGGGCGGTCAATGGCTGTGCATCAGTTGTGGCAGCTGTTTTTGCTGCCATTATCAGCCTCAGCGCGGGTTTTTCAGTTGTATTACTATTAGGTGCAATATTCTATGGCGGCGCGGCTCTTGCGATACGGTCCTGAATCAGTGCTCTCCAGTCAATGGTACAAAAGTTACGCCTCCCAAATTGGTAGCTTGTAATTCACCAGCAGATTTTTCAAAAAGCCACATTGTTTGTAGGAATCCCACCGGACCAATCGGGATCACTAAGCGACCGCCTTCAACCAGTTGATTAACCAGAGGTTGGGGCAGGTGGTCTGGGGCAGCAGTAACCAGGATAGCATCAAAGGGAGCAAATTCCTCCCAGCCGAAATAACCATCAGCATTGAACGTATGGATGTTCGTATATCCAAGTGAATCCAGTCTCAGAGCAGCCTGCTCAGCCAATTCCGGGATAATCTCCACAGTGTAAACTTCAACACCTAGTGCACCCAAAACTGCAGCCTGGTATCCTGACCCAGTACCGATTTCAAGGACCCTTTGACCTGGGAATGGT
>JALHTN010000417.1 GCA_022865865.1 Anaerolineales bacterium | reverse complement strand
ACTTGTATTTCCCCAAAATTCACTTGCGGGGAAATCAGCCCAAAAAGATGTAGTTGCCATATGGTTATGGTCGAGCGCGTTGATTGTTTGGGCTAAATGGTTGGTAGTATCATAAAGTTGACCGGAGCCCGGATTACCCTCGTTCACGAGTTCCCATGAGTGTAGTGCTCGCGAATATCCCCATCGCGCAGCCAGGTATCTCCAATAATATGTATGGAGTCTGCGTACTTTATCCCCACTCCATGAATAGAAATTAGATGGACTTTTTCTCGGTATAGAAGGATCAAAAAATCCGTCTTCCAGCCGAATCCTATTAAGGATATTATCTTCTTTGTCTGAAATTACAGGCTTAATATGTATTCCATAACGCTCTGCTGAGGAAAATATCTCGTCGTAATTCGAAGAAGAGATGTGGTCAAAATAATTTTGATAGTTCATTTCCCCTTTAAATACAATGTTGGGACCAATCTTTCCTTCTCCGAGATCCTCTCCGATATAAATCTCGTCTATGTATGCAGAACCACCTGATGTTATACCAACTGCCAAAGCCTCGCTCCAGCTAAAAGTAAATCTCCCTTGGTCGTTTACGAAACTTGATTCATATCTTTTCCACCCGTTTCCTAAATCCGTGATTTGCCAGGATCCGTTGGGTGCAAGTGTTTGAATATTTGAACTAAAACTACTGTTATCGGAGATTAACCTGACTTGCAGGTCGGATGGGTTAACTCCTTGAAGGTTTGCAGTTAAGCGAACCTTATATTTTTTTCCAGCATCCAATCCTCCAGTCATTTCCTGGCCACCATTGGAGTATTGGGCGATAAATTTATAATCTTCCCCGGCAAGCTTGATGGAAAAGTCGTGGTCTTTATAAACTTGCTCTATTGAACGCAAGGGATCCGCTGTGCCGGAGCTTTTATTCCAGCCGTCCCATTCGTGAGTGCCTCGACTCCAGATTGATTCCATGTCCATCCAGGTCCTGTTGAAATTAGTTTTTCCGGCTGCATATTTTTGGAATTCTTGTTCTGCTGCTTTTTCCGCGTGATAAATTCCAGAATCGGATGCGTTTATTCCTGTCCCTGTAAAAGGAGTGCCGTCGGAAAATTCAAAATATCTGGGGTCACGTGTACTGACTTGAACAAATCCGTGAACGCCTTCTCTTGCGTTTATTGCATTAAAGGATTTGGGATCTGACTCAGACCAATCTGGATAATTGGAGTCGTCCTGTGCGCGAATTTTATACTGCCAGGTACCTTTTTCCTTGGGGGAAAAGCGCAGCACCCAATATGCATCACCCTTTGGATATATCCATTCACTATTAGCATTATCGGCGGTTACAGACCTATCAATAACCGTAGGTTGGTATAGAAACGCCGGGATAACAACTGCGTTTGCCCAATCATTTTCTCCGGGAGGTAAAAATAATCCATCGACGGTTATTCCAATTTTCGTTGTTAAACCTGATATATTGTCCGGGTCATATGGCCACTGGAGATTTTCTGCAACCGTCCCGTTAATATTAAATCTTACTTCCAGTTTGTCATAAAGTGGAACGGTTGATGAGGATTGAGAAACACCGTTTATTAACAAAGCCGAAGATGCATCTTTTGGGTAGATTAATGCTAAAGATATTATCCAAACAAGTACTAGGGCTAAATTCTTAAAAGTAAACATAATCAATGTTATCAGATTGGAGATCAAATCTGCAATTCAATATTACTTACCAAAATCACATAATCCGGGATTGTTGCTATCAAAGTTACCGCCTGAAATGTACTGACCAAAGTGAATGAGCCAGGTGATGAACTCGATACCATCAACAAGCTGGTCTCTATTAGCATCCCTTGGAACACGGCCTGGGGGTTGGTGTTGGTGTTGGAGATGGTGACGTTGTCGGTCCTCCCCCGCCTGCCCTTATGGTAGCTAAAAGATTTTGGATGTAGTAAAGGTCGCCCCGGATAAAGAATGGCGCATCAAGATATTTAAAAAGTTCCGCTTGCGACTCTTTTAGTATGTAAGCTTTAGCCTGGAAAAGCGCCGGTGGATCGTATAATAATTGAATCGAGCGCTCGGGGGAACTGGCCTCGTAGGCGTTTGCCATCCAATAGGGTACAACGTAGTTATATTCATTCATGGCACTTTGTACATTGGATTTGATTCTTTTGTTTAATTCGTCTCCAATTTCTGGAACAAGAAAAATAAAGTTTCTGGATACGCTGAGCGGTTTATAATTACTGCCGCTTGTCCAGGGAGAATCTATTGAGAAATTTGAGACTCTATTTGAATACAGGCTGTTGAGATTGGATTGGGCTTTACTTGCGACTCCCGAATCCGAAGGTGGACTTCCTACCATTTCATACAGCTCTAAAAATCCTATATAGCCTTGCATGTAGGCGTGATTTATCCAGGGTTCGCTGTTGTCAGTATTATATGATTCAGGTAATTTTGATTTTGCTTTCTCATAGATCTCATTTTTCTTTTCAGGGAATACTTGAGCGAACTTCCACATTGCATATATGTTTTGTGGAGGATAGGACCACGGCCAGTTCCAATTAGATGTACTCTTTCCCATTGACGCCATATCCTCTTGAATATCTTGAGGCATTATCATGGCTTCTCTTTGGGCACCTTCCCATCCTAAGTTGGTATACATGGTTTCGCCAAAATATGTATCGTAGTAATTATGCAAGTATTTCTTTAGCTGGCGTTTAACCTCGGGGTCTTGGATTTGGAAGTAAGCGTACGATAGTGTATAAAGAGTATCTCCGCTGATTGCATAATAATCTTCAAGATGCCTCCAACTGCCGTATAAATATCCATCATTGTGATAACCTGAGCGCAGAAGTCCTGCTGATAATATCTTTCTGATTTCAAACTCAAGTCTCGAGGTAAGTTCGGAATTTGAGGGTAGTTTAACGGTGTCAGTAACATTATTGACGGTAAGCAGGCTCTTTTCTATTCCACCTCCTGAAGGTGAAAATGCGATAATGGCATTACTCCTATGCACAAAAAGTTTGCCTTTATATGGAATAATCGGCGCTTGGTAGCCGTGGCTATGATAAAGTCCATTGAGGCTTTCATTTTTGCCGCCGTACCAACCCCATAATCCTGAATGGTCTCGGCTTGAATAAACCCACATACTGTCGTATCCGGGAGCGTCTCGTTCAAGAGATGACCAGGAGACGCCGTCGGGGGCGGAATAGTAAGACCAATACTTCCGAGTTGTACCGCTTGATAAATCCATTCCCGTCCCTTGTCTGTCGCAGCATAAACTGCTGTAGATTACATTTCCTCCTCCCGAAACTGCCTGGGGTTCATCAACGGCACTTTTTCCTCCTCCATCCATTGTCATCCAATTATTACCCAGGTTCCATCCCATAATCATGCCTCTTGAAATGTGGTGTTTTTCGTACCACGCATTCATATAAAGACGTCCGTTATTGGGATTAACAACAGGTGGGTAGACACTCCCATTTTTTGCCTGCCAATGAAGAACCGGAATCGGGAAACTATATTCGGAACCGTCACTGCGGTTGAGGATATAAGTGTTTTTTCTCCAGGGATTTTCATTAAAGTAATTTACGACACCCGAAAGGTCTATTGCCTCAACACCTGATGGGTAACCGGTTTTGCTCCCGTCGGTGGAGATGGGACCAATATACTCAGGGTTTGTTGACGAAGAGAACTCGTCCCTTTCAACACAATTTGTATAATCCTCACAGGGCCCGCCATAATATTCGTCGCTGCCCGAGGATTGTGTACCGGGATTGGCGATTCGATAGCCCGGTTCACTGGGAAACACTACTTTGTCCTCGTAAATTACTGGCCAGTACCCCTGGTAGCTGTGACCTCCAAGTTTATGTTTCCAGATCAGAGAACCATTTGAAGCATTTAGCGCATAAGCGTAGTTATCATTTGCTGCAAAGTAGAGGGTATTATCTGTATATGCTGCCGAGAACATAATTGGACCGATCGGGTCTTGACCATTTGCAGGATATCTCCAAACAAGATTTCCGTTTCCCGCATTAAGCGAATAAAAGTACCCGTCTCTTCCCCCAAGATAAACTCGATTGTTGACCACAACCGGATTTGTATCAAATCCTGCCAGAGAACCCTCGAAAACCCACTTTCTTTGACCGGTAAGTGCATTTATTGCATGCACTTTTTTATCAAACCCTCCAACATAAAGTGTATCTCCGATTACCGTTGGAGAATGACCCATTGGCAGCTGGGTATCATATCTCCACTCAAGGTCTCCGCTGTCGGCATTTAACGCGTATAATCCCCTGGCCGTGGAAACGTAAATCATATTGTTTGCCGCGATCAGTTGAACTTTTGCTCCGATGTATGCTTCAATGGGTCTATACCATTTAACATATAAGTCTCCGCTCACTTCTTCGGATACCCAGGAGGTTCTTTCAGGATTTGCCCCCGCCATATACCAATCGTCTGATGATTGAGCTCGAGAATCTTTTGGTATGAATAAAACTAAAATAAGGAAGGTAAATACTAAGAAAAGCAGTTTTTTCATCGCATGATTATTAAATACATAAATCCGAAGTATTTTTACAGGTGAATTTAAGATCATTGATAAAAACACTTTAGCAATTACCTCTCCAAATAATGTAGTCATCATTAATAACAGTCATTATTAAAATTCCGTTATTAGCACCGGTTACCGATTGACCGAAATGATAGAGCCAGAGAACAAAGTCCTTTACATCAACAAAACCATCATTATTTCCATCCCCTGGGAACCCACCGGTTGGTGGACAAGGAGTGGATGTGTAGGTGGGTGGAGTCGGAGATAATGTGGGTATGCTACCGGTGTTTGTTTAATAAACAGTAACTTCGCTGCTGGAGATTCCCGGAGGATGGACCCTCTTTTGCGTGCCCGAAACCCCGCCATCATTATTTTGGGTAGCATATATGTTATTACCAATATCATACCAGAGAAAATCATGAGTTCCGATTTGTATTCTTGTACATTACGGTGTCCATAATACTAATAATTCCCCTCGATTGAATTTTCGCTGAAAGACTTTTCCTAACTTTTTTGAATTACGATTGAGGTCCCCTAGGGTCCATTCCTTGTAAGAATGTCATTTTTCACAACCGTTGCCCGGAGGTTGGTAGATTGCCGCGTGAATTCGCCTGTTACACTTCACCGGTCTCTTGTGGCTTTTTCCCCACTCTTTGTTCCCGGTTGACCCGGGCTCGTTGGTAAAGGGCGTCGCTGATAATCAAACCCCCACCGACCAGCGCCCAGATGGCTGCAGCCCAGTAGGTGATGGGACTCTGATCCAACGGTGATATGATCAGCAGCGCACCCAGAATAATTTCGAAGACAGCCAATATTTTTTGGGCTGTCGTGCGTTTGCCCTTGATCACCCGGCCGATCCGGAACTCGCCAAACAGATGCAGCATGCCAGTCAATAAGACCACCGCGCCCATCAGTACCATAAACACAACTTCATCGACCCAATTCCTCGTAAGACTTCTGGTGATGACCAGCAAACCGGTCAATATTCCGACCAGGCCGAGTGCCAGTGACGTCCTTTTCCCCAGCACCCTATCCGTTTGTTCACCGAACACAACATTCGTCCGGCGAATGAGAATGATTCCGTTGGTCAACCAGAATAACCCCATGAAGTTGACCAACATTGGCCTGGTTTTTTCGGGGTTGAAAATGAGAACCAATCCAAGCGCAATCGCAAAGAACCCGCGCAGCAGCGCGATCCAGAAACCGATGTTTGGACCGCTTCTACGATTGTCTCGTTTCTCATCACTCATGCTAATACCTCCATAGTTAATTTGACACGTTAGCAGGTGTGGACGAGCCGGGTCCGGATTTAATACGCTTCCTTCTGGTTGGTATCTCGGGTACTGGAGTCGTTTCAGCGTCCGCAGAATCCCTATTGTCTAATGCAGCGATGAGTTTTCCGTACCGATCCGCTATCGGGGCCGCGCTGATGTCATGCGCCATTATTGCGTGTCCTGCCATACGTGGAAAGTTAGAGCCTGTATGTACCCGATACCAGTCGTACTTTAATCTTGAACAGGTCGGGCAGCTGGTTGATTCCATATCGGTACCACAACGCGCCAGCCAACCATCCGAGCAGAATCCAGAGCGGTACACCCAAAAGTACGCCGAGTGCAACTAACATTTTAGGTGCCTCCTTCTGTAACTTTTCTCAGTGTTCCCCCCCGGAAGCTGCACTCTGTTGTACAGCTTCCGGGGTTTTTTCATTCACAAGGGGAGCCCGGCATTCTTTGTTAACTGCCTCCCTTCCTGATTACGGTTAGTGCAGCCCAGTCTGGGTCTGGAGCTTCTCGATCACCTGGTCAACACTGAAGCTGGGTGCCTTCATGCGCGGCGGGAACTCTTGGAACGTCGCTAAGAACTGGGCGACGAAGCCCTGCGCGGGCACGAGCAGGAAAGCGTGCTTCAACATAAAGTCCCAGAACGTGTTGGAGGTGCGATCGGCTATCTCGTACGGGTCAGTCCGTAGGTTGAAGATCTTGGGTACGCGCAGCTGTGTGAACGGATTCGCCCACACTTCCAGGGTTCCCTCGCTGCGCTGCTCCAAAAACACGAACTTCCAGTTGTTGTAGCGCATCGCCATGAGGTCGCCGTCGTCGGAGAAGTACATGAACCCTGGCCTTGAGTGCTCTTCGGTCTCTCCAGAGAGGTACGGCATCAGGTTGTAGCCGTCGATATGTACCTTGTAGGCCTTGCCGTTGGCCTTGTAACCCTGCTTGAGCTGGTCGACGACATCGGGCTCGCCGGCAGCGTGCAGGAACGTGGGCAGCCAGTCGTGCGATCCGACAATCTCGTTGCAGATCGAGCCCGGTTCCACCAAGCCAGGCCAACGCAGCAGGAGCGGCACACGGAAGGCACCTTCCCAATTGGTGTTCTTCTCGCTGCGGAACGGTGTCGTCCCGGCATCCGGAAACGTGTTGCGGTGGGGACCGTTGTCAGTTGAGTACACCACGATCGTGTCCTCGGCTATGCCCAACTCGTCCAGCTTATCAAGCAACGCGCCGACCTGTTGATCGTGCTCGATCATCCCATCGTGGTACGGCGACTGCCAGAGACCGGACTGGCCGCGAATCTCGTCCTTGATCTTCGTGTAGGCGTGCATCCGCGTGGTGTTGTGCCAGACGAAGAACGGTTTGTCCGCTTTGGCCTGTCGGTCGATGAAGTCAAGGGATACTTCGAGGCACTCATCATCGAAGGACTTGATGCGCTCGACCGTGAGCGGGCCGGTGTCTTCGAATCGCTGCTTGCCGATCTTGCCCCAGCGGTGTTCGACCGTTTCGTCATCCTCGTCGGTCGCCCAGGCATGCATCACGTTGCGCGGTCCGAACCGATCGTAGAAGTCCGGGAAGCGATCGGCCGGCGGGTAGTCGGGATCCTCTGGCTCCTCGTAGGCATCGAGGTGGTAGAAGACGCCGAAGAACTCGTCGAACCCGTGCACGGTCGGGATGTGCTTGTTCAGATCGCCAAAGTGGTTCTTGTCGAACTGTGCAGTGGCGTAGCCCTGCTCTTTCAGCAGCGTGGCGATCGTCGGGTCCTCGGGGCTCAGCCCGAGGTCGGCACCCGGCATGCCAACCTTGCTCAGCCCGGTGCGTAAGACGCTCTGCCCGGTGATGAAGGAAGACCGGCCAGCCGTGCAGCTCTGCTCGGCGTAGGTGTCGGTGAACATCATTCCCTCGGTGGCCAGGCGGTCGATGTTGGGCGTTCGATAACCCATTACACCGTGGCTGTAGCAACTGAGGTTCGTGATTCCAATGTCGTCACCCCAGATGACCAGGATGTTGGGTTGTTTCTTGTCACTCATGTATTCCCCTTTTCTAATAAGATGGATCAAGTTATTCCGGTCGGGTAACCCACCCGTACCGCTATTCAGAAACCTGCTCCTTTCAAGATTACCTCTTCTAACTCCACGGGAACAGTTGTGTGATGCAACGTGCCATTAAACTGTATGAGGGCTCCAAGGACTTGCTGCGTGTCAACCAGGCTATCATAGTGGATATAGCTAAGGATCAACGAGATTCCAGGATCCAGTGCAGAATTAACCATCTTCACAAAACTCTCATCCAGCCCTACGTCGATTAGCTTCTGCAGCCCCTCTTCGGACTTACTAAAAATCGTGTTCGCTAACAGGCCAGACACCTGCTTGCCTGGTTCGGTCTGATCTTCGGGCAACTGCCACTGAACTTGGATTACCATTTTTCCCGCCCTATCCCTGGTCACCGGAATGGTATTAATCGCTCCAAGAAACTAGCTGTTGCGCGTGATCTCCAGGGCTCCCCTGGCTTTCAGAGCGCCTTGCTCAGTATCAAATGTCATCACAATCAAATCATTATTCATGCAAACCTATCATTTTCCATAATTCAAACGAATGGTTTCGATCAATTCTCGATCCGTTAGATCGTTGCCCACCTCGGAAGGTAATTTATCGGGCTTGATCAACGACTTGGACGCCTCTGGAGAAAGGATAATCCGGCCTGAGTGGGCAACCCGTATAGCCTCGGCGAGTTCTCTTGCCGAGATACCCTTGACCAGGTAGCCAACTGCTCCAGCTTGTAAAGCCTGCTGGACCAACTCTTTGTCATAAAAGCTGGTCAGCACTTACTATGGCTCTCAGCCAAATCTCAATGGGCAAATGCCCGATAGGGATTGGTATGGGTGAGTTGATGGATCGCTGCTT
>JALHTN010000416.1 GCA_022865865.1 Anaerolineales bacterium | reverse complement strand
CTGGTCAGTACTGGTCGCCTCAATGTAAATCAACTCGTCACGCATAGATTCTCGATCGATCAAGCCCCAAATGCATATGACTTGATCACTGGAAAAACTGAAGAACCCTTCACCGGAGTTTTGATCACATATCCAGAAGCAAGTGAAAGTGATAAATTTCTTGATGAAAGGAAAAGAATCTCTCACCAATCGCCCATCCCACCAAGTTCTCCAGTCTCGCTTGGTGTCTTAGGTGCTGGAAATTTTGCCTCGGCGGTTCTCTTACCATCTGTAAACAAGATCCCCGGTATAGAGATGGTAGGGATCGCCTCGGCTTCAGGCTTGAATTCCCAACACGCTGCGGATCGGTTCAATTTTCACTATGCCACCAGCGATGAACAAACGATAATCAATGATCCTGATATAAATACTGTGGCAATATTGACTCGTCATCATTTACATGCAAGGCAAGTTATTTCAGCCTTGGAAGTAGGCAAACACGTATTCTGCGAAAAACCATTGGCTCTCACGCCAACAGAATTAGAAGCGATTCAATCTTCCCTAGCGGCAGCTGCTCCAAATTGTTTGCTCATGGTCGGATTCAACCGCCGGTTCGCTCCATTCGCGATTCAATTAAACGAATTCCTCAAAACAAGAACCGAACCGCTCATGGCTCATTACCGCGTGAATGCCGGCTACATTCCACAAATACACTGGCTGCATGATCCCAAAGTCGGTGGTGGGCGTATCATCGGCGAAGGATGCCATTTTATTGATTTCCTGGTTTACCTGATCGGCGCCACACCTATATCCGTATCGACTCAGGCACTCCCAGATGATGGAAGGTACCGCGAAGATAATGTCCTCTTGACATTTCAGTTTCCAGATGGCTCAATCGGTACAGTATCATATTTAGCCAATGGTGATAAAGCATTTTCAAAAGAAAGAATAGAGGTTTTTTGTGGTGGACGTGTAGCGGTTCTGGATGACTTCCGCACGCTTCAGACCATTCACAACGGACACCGTAGAGTGAAACATTCTCGTTTGCGCCAAGACAAAGGCCATCAAGCAGAATGGGAAGCATTTGCAGATGCAATCACAAATGGGTTTGCACCACCCATTCCTTATGAACAAATATTTGGCACAATGAATGCGACATTCGCTGCCGTTCAATCTCTCCACACTGGGAAGAAAGTTCCAGTAACCACATAGCATTTTCTCCGAGAAAGGTAAAGACCAAACGTGCCTGTTGCACCACGCACTCGTTTTGCGCTTAAAGCGCTCCAAGAATTAGGGCTGAAGCAAATCACTTCTTATGCCAGGTATCAGATTGGTCTGCGCTCCGGCTACTATCAGCGTACGACAGGAAATGCGACTCAAAATGCATTATCCCCTCCTTCGACATTATTTATGTATCCATCATTTGAAGTACCTGATCCTGATGCCCTTTCTAACATTCTGGGGACTGAAGGCATCGCAGACTTGTTGACAGAGGCAAATGAAATCACTTCAGGGGAAGTGCGCCTTTTTGGAGGACCTCCAGTCCCCTTAAAGCTCAAACCCTCTGACCCAGTAGCGCATTGGACAGATTACGAATCGGGTAAAATTAATCCCCAAAT
>JALHTN010000415.1 GCA_022865865.1 Anaerolineales bacterium | reverse complement strand
GGTGCCAATGACCTGGTTTATTTCAAAGGCCGCTTCCCCCGTTCGCTGGCCCGCAACTATTACGGGGACCGCTACGTGATGGTCGGTGATGCAGCTGGTCTGGTGCGGGCTTTCAAAGGTAAAGGGGTCACCACAGCCACGATGACCGGCATCCGCGCCGCCAATACGATCCTGGAGCACGGCTTCTCGCAGCAGTCCTTCCACGATCACTACCGCCCCGCAAACCAGGACATCATCCAGGACCTGCCTTACGGCCGCGTCATGCGCTTGCTGACCATTTTCATGTCGCGGGTGGGTTTATTAAACCCGGTGCTGCGGGCTGCACAGCATACTCCTGATCTGAAGTCAGCTTTATTTGATGCCGTTTCCGCCCATGCCTTATACCGCGATGTATTCGCTAAATCCATGCGCCCGAAGACAGTTCTTGCCATTCTGCAAGAGATGCTGCCTGGTTCAAAATCAAACTGAGCAATAGCCATTTTATCTAAGTTTTTTTTGAGTGCGAGGAATATGACAGCTTGCCGAATGCAGCTGCTTCCCATATTCTCCGAACCGCGCACCCCTTTTTATCGTCGCTGCATTCACACGGACAGCATCTCTGCTACCTGTCAAACCATATCAAATGCCTGGCGATCCAATCAGATATGTTTTCAGCGGGATTTATTTTCCCTACCAGAAAGGATTGGCTCTACTGATAGATTCATCACCCCCTCCAAATTTACAAAAAAGAAATTATCGTCGGAATTAATAACTGGTAGAATTGTGCCTTATTCTCATCATAGAGGAGGAAGATCATGGAATACAAAAAAATCTTACCCACATTCGTGCTCTTACTCTTTTTGTTTGCTTGTTCGAATAATCCTGAGGCGGATCCAACCAACGAGACAACTCCGCTCGTTGCGACTCCGGAACCACTTCCAACCAAAATCCCTGCAGAAATTACGCGTGAACCTGACCTGGAGGTCGCAGCACCTACCTCAACGTCCACCCTGGAGGATGTTTCGGAGGCCCAGGCAGACAGCCAGACACCCGGTCAGCAAGCCCCGCTAGCGGATCTAGGTCTGCCAGAATACGGCGTAATCGCCACTTTCCACTGGCTGGGCCTGACCACACCGACCGACATCACCTACAATTACGAAGGCTGGTTCAATGTGAGACCGGATGGCAGCCTGCAAATGGTGGATAAAACCAAAGGCTATGCCACCGGGAATGCCGGGATGAACTTTAACGGCGAGTGCATCGAAGCGGTACCGGTTGATATCCAATACGACTTCACCATTTCAGGCAAGCGCACGGATGTTTCCATGTCGGATGTTGATGCTGAAGTCCTGATGAAATACCCGGACTTGGTGGCAGGGGACGACTTCCAGATGTTCGATCTCAAATTCGAGTCCCCGGAGATCACAAAAATAGATATCCCGCCCTTCGTGAACTGTATGCCGGACGCCGACCAGGAGTTCCTCAACAGCCTGGGGACTTTCTGGATCACCACGATCCCCTTCATACCCCCTGAATACCGCTTGGCGCCGGCAGATCAAGGATATTCCTGTCCGGGTGTGCTTTCTTACAGTGAAGAAGGATTGGGTTCCTTAGAAGTTTGCTACAACATATTCCTGCCTTAAAAAGGCTTTTCCCTAGCACCTCCCGGCTGCGGGGAAAAATCAAGGTTGACAAAAAAATAATGACTCCCTCTGAATTCAGCAGCTGGATTGAAAATAACCAGCTCTTCACGGTCCTGATCCTGCTCTTCCTGAGCCTGGCAGCCCTCTTCCTGGCGCGCCTGATCATCGGTCGCGGTCTGACCTACCTGGCCAGCCGCACGCAGACCACCTACGATGACATCTTGGTGCGCGGGCTGCATCCATTTCGCGCTGCCTGGCTGGCCCCGGTGATCCTAATTTACGTCACCGCCTCCCTGATGCCTGATTACCAGATATACATCGAGAAAGTCACCTTATTCATCATCCTTTGGTTGAGCGCGGTCACCTTCAACAGCATGTTGGACGCTGTCAACCAGGTTTACGAGGCGATGCCCCAATTCTCAGGCGTCAGCATCCAGGGTTATCTCGATATTGTCAAGATCGTGGTCATCCTGGTTGGCATTATCTTGAGCATTTCTCTCTTCACGGATAAATCCCCCCTGGTGCTGCTGGCCGGCATGGGAGCCTTGATGGCGGTCTTGCTTTTAATCTTTCGCGACACGATCCTGGCCCTGGTTGCCAGTGTACAGATTTCCACTAACGACCTGATCAAGGAAGGCGATTGGCTGGAGGTACCGGGTTTTGACGCAGATGGGGATGTGGTCAATATTAACCTCCATACCATCAAAATAAAAAATTTCGACAATACCATCACCGTGATCCCCACCTACAAGATTGTCGAAGAAGCCTATAAGAACTGGCGCGGCATGAAGGAAGCCGGCGGGCGGCGCATTAAACGCTCATTGCAGATCGACTTGCAGAGCATCGCATTCTGCAACCAGGAAATCTTGGTGCGCTTGGGTAAGATTGACCTGGTCCACGATTATGTCCAGGAGCAGATCAAATTAATCGAACAATTCCAGGCGGAGAAGGGTTCGCAAATCGATTCCCCACTGGATGGACCCCAGGTAACCAACCTGAGCGTATACCGCAGCTATATCGAGGCTTATCTGAAAAGTCATCCCGCAATTCATCGGGAAGGTATGGATTTGCTGGTGCGGGAATTAACCCCCAACCAGACCGGCCTGCCGATCGAGATTTACGGCTTCACTCGCACCACCGACTGGCTCGAGTACGAATCCATCCAGGCGGACATCATCGATCACTTGCTGGCCGCGGCACCCTATTTCGACCTGCGCGTCTTTCAGGATCCCACCGGGACAGATTTTTTGAACTTGGCAGGAGCATCTCCCCTCAGGTAATCAAGCATGCCCACTCCACGCAGCTCATAAATGAGGGGTAATATTTGGCGAAGATTATTCAGCGCTGGGAATCACCAATGGTGATTCCCAGTCATTAATTCGCCCGGCGTTCGCGGGGGATTTTTAATTTGGTGTCGATAAACTGTTTATGGGTCAGCTTCAACACGGTAGCAATATTCAGGTCAGGAATTGACTTTGATAAGAGCTGCTCCTGGATGACCTGAGATTTCTTGACCCAGGCATTTGGGTTTTGGGGGAGATGCATCAGTTTGGGAACCAATATCAAAAGAATTATTAAATCAATAGACTCGAAGTAAATTCTAGTATACAATGAAGATCGGGGTTGGTAAAAATCTTTCAGATCAAATTACTGGTAGCAAGGAACGAACTCAGCTGTTTTAACCTCTTGGGCTATACAAGCACGCTGCTTGTTCACTGATCTATAATTCATGTAGCAGTTTAAGGAGGCAACGATGTCCGGTTCAGTACCCAGTTCTCGGTGGCAGGCAAGATTAAAATTCCTTGTTATTTGGGGGATTTTCATAAGCATGGTCCTGCCAAATTTCAGTTCAAGCGCCCACAATCCAGAACAAAGAGGGAACGATATTGGTCAATCTGGCCCAACAAATGGTCTCCAGATTGGCGATACTTCACGATTTACCCCATTGAGCGCAAGTCAAGATGGTCGCTGGGACGATGAGTTTGGTTCACCAGGCATGGATAATGTCGTGCGCAAATTCCTTATAGATGGGGATGGAAACCTGATCGCTGGGGGTGGCTTTACCAGCGCTGGAGGCGCTCCTGCAAACCGGATTGCGCTCTGGGACGGTACGGGCTGGCAGCCGCTGGGCAGTGGGGTTAACAATAGTGTGAATAGCTTAACCATGGATTGGAATAAAAACATCTATGCGGGTGGAAATTTTACCTCCGCAGGTGGTTCAAGCGCCAACCGCGTTGCCAAGTGGGATGGAAGCAGTTGGTCTCCCTTAGGTAGTGGCATTGCGGGGGATGTCGTTCGCGCCCTGGTCTTCGACAGCAATGGAAATCTGTATGCTGGTGGTAGATTCTCGTCAGCCGGAGGTTTACCGGTCAATAACATCGCCAAGTGGAATGGGAGCACCTGGTCAACCCTTGCTACTGGCGTTATAGGAGGATCTGGCATCATCTACGCCCTGGAAATTGACGGCTCAAATCTCTATGCGGCGGGTTCATTTATTACAGCCGGTGGAGTTACAGTAAACAACATCGCCAAATGGAACGGCAGCAGCTGGTTACCTCTCGGCAGCGGGATGAACAGCGGTATTTATGCGCTTGAGGTAATTGATGGGATGCTCTATGCGGCCGGCACCTTTACTCAGGCTGGCGGTGTGACAGCCAACTACATCGCCAAGTGGGATGGCAGCAATTGGTCGCCGGTGGGTGGAGGTATGGATAACCATATCACTTCCATTACTTATGACGGCGCAATGCTTTACGCAGCCGGATATTTCTCCAAAGCCGGAGGAGTGAATGTAAACTATATCGCTGCCTGGGATGGCACCACCTGGTCACCCCTTGGCAGCGGCCTGGACGGCGTGGTGGAGACTCTCTTAGCGAAGAGCAGGAACGAGCTCTTTGTTGGCGGTTACTTCTCCAAAGCTGGTGGGAATACCTCATCAAGGATTGCCAGGTGGTTCAAGACCCGGGTTTACATACCTTTAACCTTGCGCAACCCCAATGGAAGCACCCCAGCCTTGAAACAACCTCCTGCACCTCCCAGCGATCTCACCGCCATTTCGGTATCCACTGACACCATTCAGCTTGACTGGACGGATAATTCGAACAACGAAACAGAGTTCATCATCGAAAACTCACCCGATGGGGTCAATTTCGCTTATTACGGAACTTCTGAAATTCCTGGCGTTGTCCAGATGTGGGATATCGAACTTGGATCAGGCAGCACACATTGCTACCGCGTGCTTGCTCGCAACGCTGATGGAGACTCCAACCCCAGCAACACCGCCTGCGCAACGACACAATCCAATGGTCCGCCTTTGCCATTAAGTAATTTAACCGCCCAGGTGATCTCCAGCGATCGCATCCTGCTGACCTGGACCAATAACTCCAGCTGTGATGGTTACAAAGTTTACGAATCGGTGGACGGCAGCCCTCATAATTATGCTGGTGTTGTCACTCCTGGTGATCTGCCAGGGGCTTATGTAGCGGGTTTACCAGCTGGGGATACCTACAGCTACCGCGTTGTCCCCTATAACAGCTATGGTGATTCTCCGTTTGCTGATTCACCGATCAGCAATATTGTCGACCCGCCTGCAGTGACATCAAATACGGTCACCAGATTCATCAATAATACTGTCTATCCGGTCATTTCGCTGCAGGTCGACGGCGTCGAGCAGTTCCCCACACAACCTATGGGCATCCCCCCCGGGGCGTATTATCAAATGGATCTGACGGTCGGTTCTCATAACTACAGAGCCTCAACAGGTTTCTGGAGCGGCGGTTCGCGTACCGAGATGTACATCTACCAAACATCATTTAATCAGCAGAATAACACCACAGTTCAGATCCCATTCAATAACCCCACGATCGCACAGATATTAACACGCTTTCAAAGCTCAGGATACTACACTGGCGACTATTGGGTCGGCACGCTGCCCAATTCAGCTGCCTTCCGATTCTACAACAATGGCACCTATACTTTTTATCGGAACGGTGTGGCTCAAGGCTCAGGAAATTACAGCATGGTTAGCTATCCCGGAAATTTCATGCTGACTTTTCAGGTAACTGGCTACATGAATGCACAAGGCAAAATGGATGAGCGCAGTTCATCTTTCTATATGAAAAACGGACCTGCTGATTGGCCAACCATCCAATATACCTATGATGGGCAGTGATAAGCAGGCGACCTGACGTTCATATCGATCTCGGAATACAGCCAGCGGTTTTACCAGACAGGCTTTAGTGAGCTAATATCAAAACCGCTTGCGCCATGAATGACAAACGCAGTCAGCTCGATCAGCCAGCTATAGAGAAATTATGGGTTGAAGACCGAGCCTTCTCGTTTGACCCGGCTTTTACCTGCGCTTTGGAGAAGAAAATTATTGTATACAACGAAAAATTCATAAATATTTCGTCTGAACAAAAACAAAACTCTCACCCAACTCGGTGAGAGTTTTAATGTTCTAGTTCGCCCGGCGTTCGCGGGGGATTTTTAATTTGGCGTCTATAAATTGTTTGTGGGTCAGCTTCAACACGGTAGCAATCGTGCGGATTTCTTCAATCTCTTCATAAGAGACACCGCTATCCCCATCCGCC
>JALHTN010000414.1 GCA_022865865.1 Anaerolineales bacterium | reverse complement strand
TCTTATCTCGATTGATGGCAACAATAGGACCATTAATCATCTGGATCATATCCGGGTTGGATTATCGTTATGCTTGGTCACCTGAATTCCCCGGGTGGCTGGTAATTATTGCTTCAATATTCGTATTTGGGGGTGGTTTACTGGCCTTATGGGCAATGGCAGCCAACCGCTTTTTCATTGGCATGGTGCGCATCCAGGATGAGCGCGGTCACCTGGTGATTAAATCCGGGCCATACCAGTATCTCCGCCATCCTGGGTACCTGGGTTCATTATTCTTTATCCTTTTCACTCCTCTGATGTTAGGGTCGCTGTGGGCACTGATCCCAGCGGGTTTGACTTGTGGGATTGTTTTCATGCGAACCTACCTGGAAGACCAGACTCTAAAAGCTGAGCTGCAGGGGTACCAGGAATATGCTCATGAAGTAACTTACAAACTGATACCCGGGATTTGGTAAGCATTGATTTTTAGATAAGGATGGATAACGCCTGGTAATCAGCAGCCCCTTATTATTTCAATGCACCATCCTTGTCTCCATATTTAATTAGACTTGCCATAAAAAAATCTACAGCACAAATTGCATTAATATCCTATTTCATCCCAGCAGCTGCGAACATTTGTACTCGCAGAGGAGAAAGAGGAATGATCAAAGGTCTTCTGGATCAAACCTTTCGTGGTCTTTTTACGTATATTAATTAGGATGAATTGATCGGCTTGCACAACTGTTAAGCGATCAGTACAAATTTACTAGTGAAAAAGTGAAACTATTTGTGTATCATTACGTTTTCTATAGTACAAGGAATGGATTAATTTATTTTTCGTCCAATTGAATACTTCCCGAGCTGGGAACCCCTCCAAATTCGGGAAGATGGTAGCAATTATTTAGCGGTTCAGGTTGAACTAGGGAGGAAGCGATGTACCCATCGACGTCATTTTCAGAAATGGCTCAACGGGACTTAGAGGAATTTGAAGGTGATCTCAAACGATACAATGCTGCCAACAGGCGCAGCGTATGGTATGGGGCGGGCATTGTAGCGATAGTACTGATGTCTGCCTGCACAGTGTGTTCAGCAGCGGTTCTCCTGCTGAGGTGAACGTACTGATCGAAACCATCTCAAAATAATTTCTCGAATTCACAAATTCATTTTAATCTCGCTGCGTATAACTTATCCAGGCGAGAATATAAGTCGTTAATCCTATACCTTTAGATCAAGCATTATGTGTATATAATAGTTCTTGAATTATGGGTGTTTGTTTGATACCATTCAACACATCTTTCATTTGGAGAAAGTTTGAAAATGACCCAACCTTCCGATCTCGATGACTTAACCTTACTAGGAAAGAATGCAAAACCAAGTAAGAAATTAGAGGCTTTTCCAAATCGCTCACCAGGCAGATATTACTTGGTTACTCTTGAAACTGATGAGTTTACCTGTGTTTGCCCCGCCACTGGACAACCGGATTTTGCTTCAATTCGCATCCAGTATGTCCCCGATCAGAAAATCATCGAATCGAAGTCGTTTAAACTTTACATCTGGTCATTCAGAAACGAAGGTGTCTTTCACGAGCATGTGGTCAATCAGATCTTGGATGACCTGGTCCAATGCCTGGATCCTCATTGGTGTAAGGTCAGCGGAGAGTTTAACATTCGGGGTGGGATTGGTATCACAGTTGAAGCGGAAAATACAAAAACCTTTGCTGCTCGCCAGCAGTGGTTTATTGACCCAGCTGAGAGGAGTGAGTAAATAAGAATGGTTCCCATTCTTCCACCGGTTATCGATGATCAATTATTATGAATGATAAAGGTTACAAGTGGTTCCATGTTGTAACGGCAATGTTCGTTACATCCTTGATTGTTTCCAACATCATCGCGGTTAAGTTGATCTCAATCGGGGGATTGGTTTTGCCAGCAGCCGTAATCCTGTTCCCGGTGGCGTACATCATTGGTGATGTATTAACCGAAGTATATGGATTTGCCAAGGCTCGCCAGGTGATATGGACGGGTTTCTTCTGTAACCTGATCGCGGTGATTGCGATTTGGATTGCCGGTAGGCTAAATTCGCCCCCTTTCTGGACGATTGGAGTTTTTGAATCACCACAAGCAGCTCAACAAGCTTATGAGGCAATATTGGGATTCGCACCGCGCCTTCTGTTGGCTTCCTTCCTGGCTTATTTAGTCGGAGAATTTTTAAATTCAATTGTGCTGGCAAAACTAAAAGTAAGGACCAAGGGGCGTTATCTCTGGGTGCGCACAATTGCTTCAACCATTGTTGGCCAAGGGGCTGATTCAGTGGTTTTCATCAGTATCGCTTTTTGGGGAGTGTTTCCCGCTTTCGCGCTTGGCCAGGCGATCTTATCCCAGTGGCTGTTCAAAGTGGGGTTTGAAACCCTGGCCACACCCTTCACTTATTGGGCGGTAAACGCCTTAAAACGCGCCGAAGGGGTGGATTTCTATGACCAGGAAACCAACTTTTCCATCATCAAGCCAGGATAAAATTCGGTTTTGTGGTCTGGATTATCTTCACCCGGTGAAAATGCGAAAGCTTCTACTGCAAATTATCTGATATTTCGGAAATAAATAGACAAATCTACAAAAGAATTACCCGTTCACCAGTCATCTTAGATTGATAATTTTGTTTTGTGATCAACACCGCAAAGCATGCTACAGCGGTATCCCCTGGAGGCGCTGCCCTTTCACCCATCGGCTTCGCTCAGGATAGGTTATGCAGCAGAACGCCAGCCAGTACGTGCCTCGCCAGAGCATGAAACGAGAAGTAGCAGCGGATATCCGAAATATCTTCAATTCACCAGATCGAGCACAGGCCGAAGCCCAGCTGTGCAAGACGGTTGAGAAGTATGCCCAAAGCGCTTCCAGACTGGCCGATTGGCTGGAAGGCAATATTCCCGAAGGTTTGACCGTGTTTTCCTTTCCGGATGATCATCGGCGCAGGATCCGCACAGTCAATAGCTTGGAGCGAGTATGCCTGGAAATCCGACGACGGACCCGAGTAGCTTGCATATTCCCCAATGAAGCTTCTTGCTTGAGGTTGGTGAGCGCTCTGCTTATGGAGATTAGCGAAACCTGGGAGACTGGCAAGATTTATTTTTACAGAATACCCCGTAGCTTGCTACGTGGGTTCCGAGCTTTAACAAAATCTGTACCCGTAGGGGCAAAATTCCGTAATACTCCGTCCGCTTGCAGCGGAGATAGGAATTTTGAAGATTTTGATAGTTTATTTTATCATTTGAAAGGTTCTGAACTACACCAACGATGGGTCACCTGACCACTTTTACAGAAAAGATGTTGCACGATCATATAATGCAATAGGATGTGCAAGAGAATTATAATTAATTTTGCACTGTGGGAGGTACTACACAAAGGTTAATCTGGATCAAGTTATGGATACTATTTCTTGTATTACAATTAACATTTGGATAACTAAAATTATTTTCAATTGGAGGTGACAAAATGGCCAGGCGCAGAGGAGCAAGACGCACAGCCCGTCGAACAACCCACCGAACTATGCGGCGAACCCGGCGTAGAGTCCGGCGGAGAAGGGTTCTGGTCGGGGGTTTCGTAGTTCTTGCAGCCAGCGGAACTTATGCGGCAATCAAGCTCAGCCAGCAGGACGCTCAACGGATTGAGGAACATACCGGGATACCACCTGACGAATTGGAAGACCAGGATCTTGAGCAAGCCATGCAGGAACTCAATATCCAATCCCAATCCTTGAACGAAGCCGACCAGGCAGCCTTAGGGCAGAGCCCTCCAGCAGAGAGTGCTGATAGTGTTGGTGATGCCTCCTATTTGGCAGAGCTTGAAAAACTTGGCGAGCTGCGTGATAAAGGAATCATCACTGATGAGGAATTCGAAGCCAAGAAGAAGGAATTGCTCGGACTCTAAGTCAGGTGTCAGGGATGGCTCATTGAGCAAGGTACATCGGTAAGAGGAAGCCTGCGGTATCTTTCACCGCAGGCTTTCTTCGTTCTTTTTCCCGGATTCACACTCATCCATGGGAACAATCGCTCATACTTCTACCAGGTTCGCAGCTTCCAGGTTGAAACATGCCACCCAGTGATTCGGAGCGACTTCATCAAATATGGGTTCTTCCTGGGAACATTGTTCGGTAGCTATCGAACAACGAGGGTGAAAATGACACCCTGGTGGTGGATTCAAGGGGCTGGGTACTTCGCCCTCCAGCAGCATACGAGCACGCTCCAGGGTGGGATCTGGGATCGGGATGGCTGAAATCAGTGCCTTTGTATACATATGCAGAGGATTTTTAAACAGGTCTTCTCTGGTTGCCATCTCAACGATTTTTCCCAGGTACATCACCGCGACGCGGTCAGAAATATGCTCAACGACGGACAGGTTGTGAGCGATGAAGAGGTAAGTTAGATTTAATTCATCCTGTAGATCGCGCAGCAAGTTCAACACCTGGGATTGAATCGAAACGTCCAATGCGGAGACCGGTTCGTCGCATACGATAAAGCTGGGATGCAAGACTAAAGCTCGGGCGATTCCAATCCTCTGCCGCTGGCCTCCCGAGAATTCGTGTGGGTAGCGGTGGCAGAAAAATGGATCCAGGCCAACTTTCCTGATCATATTGTGCATCATTTCGACCTGTTCCTTGCCTTTACCGATCTTGTGAATTTTAAGGCCAGCCAAAATCGAATCACCTATCGGTTTTCTAGGATTGAGGGATGAATATGGGTCCTGAAAGATCACCTGCATATCGCGGCGTACTGATTTCAGTTCTTTCGAACCCAATTCTTGAATGTTCTCACCGTTCAATTCAATCGTACCGCTGGTTGGCTGCAGTAAGCGCAAGATGCAGTTGCCGACCGTGCTTTTACCGCAACCGGATTCGCCAACCAACCCTAATGTCTCTCCCGGCTGTATGGAGAATGAGACCCCATCCACAGCTTTCACCTGGGCGACAACGCGTCTCAAAACTCCCCCGCGTACTGGATAGTGCTTGACCAAATCTTTAACTCGGACCAAGTCTTTCACATTTTGAGGCATTTGTGGATCATCGCTTGCAAGCATTTTGTCAGTCATAGTTTTCGCTGTGGAAGGTGGAATGTCTCTACTGCTCTTTGGCATCCTTAACCGCATCGTTGAAGATATTGAGAGTTTCGTCGACATCCGCATCACTTAATGCGTAGCATAAGAACCAGGGTTCACGGCCGTCGGCATCTGGCTGAACGCCGCGCTGATTTAATCCCATGCTGATGGCTTCATATAATTCACCATCACCAGCCAGGTAATCTCTGAAATCGCGCGGTTCCTCATCTTTTCCAACAAAAATGCCGAACATGCTGGGGACACCGGTTAACACGTGAGGGATGCCAGCCTCGGTGAGGATATCATCAATACCAGCCATCAGTTTTTTGCCTCGTTGATTGATGGTTTCGAGGACAGGTTGCTCTTCTAATATTTCAAGGGTTTTATCTGCCGCCGCAGCCCCGACCACATTACCGGTATAAGTTCCGCCATGTGCCATGCTGCCAGGTTCTATAGTCATCATCACATCTTCTTTACCCGCAATAGCAGCGATCGGGAAGCCGTTGCCCATGGCTTTCGCATAGGTAACAAGATCGGCTTGAAGACCAAATAATTCTTGTGCGCCACCCCTGGCGACCCGGAATCCGGTCTTGACTTCATCAAACACCATCACGATCCCGTATTCATCACACAGCTCACGGATCTTCTCCAGGAAGCCTGGTTTTGGCATGATGCTGGCAGAGTTACCCAACAAAGGTTCTACGAAGATCGCTGCCAGGTCACCCCAATTATTCTTGACGGTCTTCTCCAAACCTTCAAAATCATTGAAAGCGACCAAAAGGACATACTGATTTAAAGCTTTAGGAATTCCGGATGTATTTGGGGAGGTGATTGGGCTGCGAATTGAACCCAGAGCCCCCCGGTTGGATGAAGCTGTACTGAACATGAAGTAATCTGCCATCCCATGGTATTGCCCCTCGAACTTGATAAACTTTTCTCGTCCGGTATGAGCGCGGGCAATCCGCAAAGCATGCATTGTTGCTTCGGTGCCAGTATTTGTCAAGCGTACCTTATCAACCTTGCACATGCGGCAAATACGCTCTGCAACACTGATCTCATACGGGGTGGTCCAGGCAAAAATATTGCCCCCCTGTAAAGCTTCCTGAACGCGTTCGACTACAGGTGGGTAGGCATGACCCAGGATCACGGGTCCGAAGCCGAGGCGGTAATCGATATACCGTTTGTCGTCCATATCCCAGACGTAAGCACCTTCACCCCTTTTAATGATCAGGGTGTCTTCATCTCCCCAATAACGGAAGTTTGAATTTACACCATGCGGGATAACTTTCTTCCCCTTTTCAAACAAGGATTTGGTCTTTTCTCCCTGCAATTTCATAACTACCTCCATTTTATTCAGTTCCTGGGATTACAATTCTTCGAATTTCTCTTTGATAAGAATGCCGCGCTTCTTTAATTCTTCGAAGAATCGGTCGGGATCAAGTGAAGATTCTGGTGGCACAACTCCCCTGGCAGATACTTCACCATCAGTGATCATTTGTGCGCCAATGCTCAAAGGTATGGCGATGTTCTTGTAATATGCTGCCGAACCACCCCATTCCTCCTGCGGTGGATGCTCGCTCCACAGCGTATCCTTGACTGCTCGTCCATTGACTTTTCCGTAGACATCGACCACAAGACCATATGCCCAAATTGTGGTTTGTTTCGTTTCTGGCATTTCCAGCAGCAGGTCAAACATTATATCAAAGGGTGTTGATTCTATGCCTTTTATCCTCACCGGATCATCAGAGTAAAGTCCCCAGTCCAACATTACCTTCCCGATGCGCATCGCTTGTGGTGGGAAACATCCCCGCACGGATACTTTTTTGGCTCCCAAGGATTTCGGCATGGTGCGCGTCTCTGGGTGGGGGATATAACAGACTTCCTGCTCACCGATTAGTCCCGGGAATTCGATCATTTTTAAACCTTCAAAGGGTCCTGCCCAGATGAATTCTCCATCCTGGTAATAAACTCGAGATTCGGTCTGGGGATGAAATTCCCAAAGGAAAGTGATCAGCAATCCGGGTGCTGGTGCTGGCGAGCGGAAAGCAGCGAAGTTGATTTGGATATCATCTACCTCATCCATACGATCCGCAGCCCGTTTTGCCATTGCGTTGGTAATACCGGGAGTCGCACCAACGCCTGGTATAAAGACGACATCCTTGCCTTTTGCTTCTGCATCATAACTCCATTGATCTTCCTCGGTGGATACATCCAGCCCATTAACGCCCACCTCCACACAGGCTTTTGTGACTGGCAGGTCATATTTCCAGGGAAGACCGTTAACCACCACATCAAAAGCGGGAAACAGTTTGAGCATTGAGCCGTAATCTTCGGCATCAAAGAAGAGGGGTGTCAGGCGTTTATCCCCAATATCCTTGATCAGATCAGTCGCGGCTTGGAGATTAAAATCTGCTACCACAATCTCATCATACTTGCTGTATCGAGCCAGATCGCGGGTGGTTTCCTTGCACACCGCCCCAGCTCCTCCGAGAACTAATGCACGCATGGTTTACTCCTTAGATTGAACTAAATATTATTCTCCGATCCAATTTATTTTGGATCGTATGGGAATTATTTTGCTTGCGCACGAATATATATTTGATCTAATTCTTTCTCAATTTCTTCACTCAGTGGTAGCGGTTTGTGGGTGGATAGAATTTGATCGATTCTATCTCTGGCCTCCTGGATCACATCTTGTTTTCCTGAGTTTTGCCATTCTTCATAGCTGCCTGGCGATCCAAAATCACTGAGATACCATTCTCCAGATCGCATATTCTTAACCGTTGAAGGTTGGCCCATAAAATAACCCGCGGGTCCTACCTGCTGGATGACCTCATCTAGCCAGTGCTGTTTGTCAGACGCGATCCCCTGGTGGGCACGGATACCCATCTTGTATACCTCGACATCAATGAGCAGCTGCTCCAGGCAGAGATGAGTTGAGCCGCCGATCAGACCTGGGCCTACCAGGAGATCTGGCCAGGAAAGGACAGGCAGCAATGCGTTCAATGATCTTTCATAGCTGGCTTGAATACCTGGCATAAATTGATTCGTCCCACCGCCGCTGGCTTCCACAGGTAAACCGTAAAAGCGAGCCATCTCGGTGCTGGCTGCGCCAGTCAAGCCGCTCTCGATGGCTCCCGCGCTGTATGATCCATTGCGTAAATTCGAGATCGCCAAGACGGGGGCATATAGAATTGGCGTTCCTGGTGCACCAGCCTGGATCATGCATAAGGTGGCCAGAACTTCGCAGTTTCCCAGGATGAGGGTTGAAATTAAGCTGGCGGGTGCAGTGCCGCCCATCAGAGGCATGGGCATAATCGCCACCGGGATATCCCAACCAAGAATCGCCAGGTAAGCATCCGCAAATTGCTGGTCGATCACCAGTGGTGATTGTGGGCAAAGGAGGAAGGAGAAAGGGTGTGATTTGCGAATGGTTTCTTTATCTCCAAAGACTACTTGTAAGACCTCCAACAACCAGGGAGCGAGATCCGCAGTTGGCGAGCCATCCTGTACATGTTTAGAAAAGTTGCGAAAAATATTACTGTAGTAGCGAACCTGGTCAGCGGCGGATGGGTTGGCAGGATCGTCACTGCGTTCAGCCATTGACCAGTAAACGCCAATTTCATCCAGGGCATCGATCAGGTGGGTCGCCTTCATCCAGTCTTTGGACGTGCTGGGTCGCCGTTCGCCAGTCTTTGCATCAGTGACGAATGTGCCCTCGCCATCTGCTAAAAGAGTGAAATTTCCAGCGTTCATCTTCAGATCCCAACCCGGTCGTCGTGCTCCCAGTGAAAAATCTTTCGTTGTTAATCGGAGAGATTCCTCAACCAACGTTCGGGGAAAATGCACAATACGTGTCTCTTCATTGACCTGTGCACCAGCTTCTTTTAGAAGATTTCTGCCGGCAGCGGTGTCAACTCTTACCCCTGTATTCGCCAAAATTTCCAAGGAACGTGCGTGTACCAGGCTCTTTTCGTCTTCGGAGAGTACTTGTAAGAAAGTCTTCATGCAGGATTGCTCCAATTAAGCAATTTCTTGCTTTGCTGCAGCAAGGATATGTTTCAGCTCCGCTCGCTGCTTTTCTTCTAATGGTTCAGGATAGTGGTTTTTCAGGATCCAGGCAGTCTTCTCATGGGCAACTTCAATCGGATCTCGATAACCTCCATCATCACTTACCTGCGTAGTTAGTTGAGAGTATTCCAGATCCCGGACTTGTTGGCGTGTTTTCTTCTCTTTTAAGAAATTACCGCGCGGTCCAACTCTCTTGATCATGTCCAATGAAAAAGCTTCCTGGCTGGTGTCTAAACCATTGGCATCCACCCGGGCCATGTCACAGAACTCGGCATCCAAGACCAATGCTTCTTGAGTCAGCAAGGTGCAAGCTTCTCGCAATCCGATACCGCTGGCAGTGTCAGCACCTGTCAATGCAACTGCCAGCATATTCCCTTTCAGCCCTGCCGCGGAAGACCATCCAGAAACATCCGCATAGGTACCTATGGGAGCCAAGGTTGGTACCCCCCACATGTGTGCTAGTTCAACAGCGATGGGAGCAAATAAATCCGTATTCCAGGAACCACCCTCGAAATCTCCTGTCATGCGATCCATGAGGCTGGGCATGAGAGAATGATAAATCGGTGCACCGGGATGAGCTAATTGGATCAGCACCATCGCGGCCACTACCTCTGCGTCTGCAACCGCGATCGTTCCCGCGACAGTTGCCGGTGAAGATAACCCTCCACAGGCCATGGACATAAATCCGACTGGTATTCCAGCCTCGGCGAACACCAGGGAAGCTTCCATAGCTTCGATATCCATCGCCAGAGGCGCTATCGTGCAGATCAGTGATGAGAATGGTGGGCGAGTCCGCATCGTGGCTTCGTCCCCGGAAATAACTTTCGCCATTTCGATCGCATAGTGTGCAGTTTTCTCCTCAACAACCGTGCAAGTCTGCACATGTTTCACGGTATTATTGAAGGAGGCATCTAGCTCATGTAGTGAGGCTGTTTCTGGGTGATCTTGAGCACTGACCATGGGCCAATAAAAGCTAAGAGATGGTAAATAATCCGTCACCCTTGCCATCCTGGCTACATCAGCCTTATTTGATGAACGTCGTTGTTGGGTTTCAAAATCCACAGTCTCAACACCGGTGCCATCGGTGGCGGTGTAGGTTGCAGATCCATCAAGAATGAGATCGTGATCTACAGAGCGGGAGCCCAGAGTATAGAATCGCGGCGCATGAGACATGGCTTCCAACACAATCGAATTCGGCAGTTTCACGATCTTGGAATCAGGATCAACGGACGCACCATGCTCAGCATAAATGGATAGTGCTTTCTTCGATGGGCAGTAAAAGCCAACATTCTCGAGAATTTCGAGCGTTGCAGATTGGATCTGCTCCAGCTGCTCTTTAGTGAGTACGTTGATTCGGTATTGAGGTTTAATTGGCTTTAACTGCGGGGTTGTACTCGGCATAAAACTTTCCTCATTAATCAGAATAAAGCGCGGTTAGATCCTGGTAGCTATCCACCCGGCGGTCACGAAATGGGTAGGATGAGATATTGCGGATCTCCTCGATCCGGGAAAGATCAATTGAACAGAGCAGGTTCTCTTCCTCTTCCGTAGATGCTTTCTCAAGCAGCTGGCCAGAGGGGTTGGCGACAAAGCTGCCTCCCCAAAATTGGATACCTCCATTACTATCAGGCGACTTCTCGAATCCCACCCGGTTGATGGCAGCTAAGTAACAGGCATTTGCGGCCGCGTGACCTTGCTGTACGATCTGCCAGGCAGCATGGCTCTCTTCACGCTCTTCAGCACTTTTGTTATCAGGGTCAAAACCAATCGCAGTGGGACAGAAAATGAGTTCCGCTCCACTCATGGCGGTTAAACGGGCAGCTTCAGGAAACCACTGGTCCCAACAGATGAGCACCCCAATATCTGCGTATTTTGTCCTGAATACCTGGTAGCCCAGATCACCAGGAGTAAAATAATATTTCTCCGTGTAGCCAGGGTCCTGCGGGATGTGCATTTTCCGATATTTGCCCAGGTATGTGCCGTCTGCATCAATCACAACTGCAGTGTTGTGGTAGAGTCCAGCAGCTCTTTTCTCGAATAAACCGGCAATTAATACTACTTTTAAATCTGCTGCTAAGGAACCAAGGTTCCTGATTATTTCAGATTCTACGTGGATCTCTTGCGCTAATTTGAAAACTTGATCATCCATCACCTGGCAAAAATAAGGTGTTTGGTAGAGCTCCTGGGTGCAGATGATTTGCGCTACTGACCGAGCTAAACTTTCAATATTTGCTACTGCTTTATCAATATTTGATTGCTTGTCATCTGTGCAGGTCATCTGGATCAAGCCTAGTTTTACGTTGCGCGACATTTATTCTCCTTGGGTTCCCACTGCAGCTGGCTGCGGTTGGGTTACACAGCCAACAGCACCGCCATATTCAATCAAGCCTAAAATTTCGATGCTGATGATTTCTCTGCCGGGGAAATGTTCGCCAATAATCTTCAACGCGCGATCATCATTCTTGTGTCCATAAACCGGCACCAGGACCACATTATTTGCTACCAGGTAATTGCTGTAAGTGGCATCAGTGAATGTGTTCTTGCGCCACTTGGTCATCGTGGTTGTCTGGTGGACTTCTGGCAGTGGTAGAGGAACCAGGCTCAGCGATTTACCCGATTCGGTTGTAGAATGCTGCATCTCAGCATAAGATAAAGCGCACATGTCATGGCGGGGGTCGCTGGTGTCCTCGGTCCAGTTATAAAGTATGGTGGTCTCATCCGTGAAGCGAGCCACGATATCGATATGGCAATCGGTTTCATCTCCCCACAAATCGCATTCACCTCTCCCAGCTCCAGTCAGCCAGATGAAATGATCAACTCCAAGATAATTCCCAAGGGTCTCTTCAATCTCTTCCTGGCTCATGCCGGGATTGCGGTATAAATCGATGATCGATGATCTGGTAGCCAGGAAGGTGCCTTTGCCGTTCACCTCAACCGCACCGGCTTCCAACACCATTGGAGCCTCGAATATCGGTAAATCCAATTGTTCTGCGATCTTGGCCGGAACTTGATTGTCAAGTTGATAATCGAAACGATCTCCCCATCCATTGAACACCCAATCTGTGATCGCCACCTGTCCCTTATCATTAATCACAAAAATGGGTCCATTATCGCGCGTCCATACATCGTCTGTCTTGATGGTGTGGAAGTCAACGTTTTGTAAACCGATACCATGGTATTGAAGCTGTTGCGAGACGTGTTCCTGCTGCCGCTCATCGGCAACGACCAGATGCACGCTTTCGTGATCGTTCAAGGCATCAACCATGTTCAACCAGATGCCTTCCAGCTTCAATTCATAACGGGAATAGATTTTATTCTGCGGCCACTGCAGCCAGGTACCTTCGTGGGGTTCCCATTCGGCAGGCATAAAATAGCCTTCTTCCCGCGGTGTCTTTGCTTCCATTTTTTCAACCAATTTTTTCTGCTTCTCGATCTGCTGCTTCAAGGATGCGGTCTAATTCAAGCAGCTTTTCCTGCGGTAGAGGTTCGGGATGGTGAGTTTCATCTATGCGCTTGAATTCCGCTAAGGCTGCTTCTTGCGGGTCTAATTTGTGTCCATCAGAATCATTGCTGTGCAATACAGGAGATAGGTGAAAATCGCGGATGTGCTTCCGGGTGTGTTTCTGCAGCAGAAAATGGGAACCGGGTCCGACATTTTTAATCACATCTAGAGCTAAATCCGAAATATCAAACTCATATTCCCGAAAATAATCATATGCTTCCCGGCAGATTTCATGGTCGAGGATCACCTGTTCCGGGTAAAGGAGCATTGAATCATCTAACATCCCCAGGTACCCGCAGATTTCGCCTCCTGCTAAGGGAATGATGACGGATCCCAAGCCACTTTTACTTCCTGATTGCCAGCCGATATGCTTGCCATCGCTGCTGACGCTGCCACCTCCCAAAGTGGGTACGTTCCAGGCATGAGCCATCTGCGCGGCCATAATTACGAGAGGAATTGAGGTATCGCTGATGTATCCTCCCGTGCGCGGGTCCATAAGAGAAATTAAATTTGAGTGAAAAACAGGAGCTCCTGGATAAGCAAGCTGTATCAAAACCATCGCGCTGACGACTTCCGCATCCCCGGTAACCAGCGCGCCCATTGGGGTCGCAGGTGCCGTCGAGCCCATGGTAGGCATGGCCATAAAACTCGTTGGAATTCCCGCTTCGGCATAAGCTAATGCGGATGCGATGCCATCATCATCTTGTGCTAGCGGAGCTACGGTGCAGATGTTTGCACACACCGGAGGGCGCATACGTCGTTCACCCTCGCTGCCAGCGACGACGGTCGCCATCTCTACGATGTATTGGGCCAGTTGGGGGAAAACAGTTGTTCCACCGCGCACATGTTTAAGCGTGTTGGTTAATCCTGCGTGGCACTCGTGCAGTGGAGCAGTTAACCCGTGATCTTGTGCGCTGACCAGAGGCCAGAAGAAGCTGATTAATGGCAGTGCATCACAAACTCTTGCCATCTGGGCGACGTCTTCTTTGCGTGAAGGTCGTTCGGTTCGGGTTTCCAAGTCCATCACCCGTACTCCGCAACCATCTGTGGCCAGATAGGAGCAGCTCCCGTCCAGGGTCAAATCAAAACGTTCTTCCCGGCCTCCTAAAACAAACGATCGCGGTGCGCTGGACATCGCTCTATCAACCAGGTCTGGTGGAATGCGTACAATTTTGTTCTCCCAATCTACTTTTGCGCCATGGTCAGCAAAGATCTGCAGCGCGATCTTGGATGGGAACCGAATCCCAACTTCATTTAACAGGTGCAATGTACCCTGCTTAAGGGTTCCTAATTGCTCAGCGGTTAGAACTTCGTGCTTTACCGGAGAAGTGAAAGGTACGATATCGGGAGTTTCTGAATGCATACAGCTATCCTTTTTTAATGAATGCTATATCTGCTTCTTTGACGATGTCCTCAATTTTCTCTTGTGCTCCACTTGGCAATTGTGGAGGCTGATGATGATGATAAATTTCGAGCGCTTCATTATGAGCCATTTCGAGGATTGTTTTATCAGCAGGTGGCCACATGGGGACATATTCCCTGCGAGTAAAATCGCGGGTTTCCTTTTGTGTCAGGAAATGACCGCCGATGCCGACCTGTTCGATCAAATCTGCCTGCAGGTGGGCATCATCGATTTGGATCGGTTTAACTATCGACTCCAGATGGTGGGCAAAAGCATTATCTGCTGCCAATTTATCATAGGAAAGAATCTGGGCATCACCCAGCAATCCCATGCTGTAGATTTCATCCGCTCCAGCCAGATAAGCCAGCAAACCCGCGGTTATTGCTTCGCTACCATATTGAGCGTCCATACTGGTGGAACGGGTTGCTAATCCACCTAAATTGAAGGGCAGGTTATAGAAACGAGCCATCTCAGCAATCCCCAAACGCAGCATATGACCATCCGCGCTGCCCCCATAGCGACCGGTGTTCATGTCCAACTGGGAGGCACCGGTTCCGTAGATGATCGGTGTTCCCGGGTTTACCAGCTGGAACAAAACCAGCCCACTGAGGAACTCAACATTGTGCAACAAGATTGTCCCGCTGGCAGTCACTGGGGATGTGCCCCCAGCCAGCGGCATGGGATAAACCATGATCGGCACATCCAGCTTGGCTAATTCGATACAGGCCTCGGTCATGGGTCCATCATGCATCAGTGGAGAGATAGTACAGTCAACCGCAGAGAAGATGGG
>JALHTN010000413.1 GCA_022865865.1 Anaerolineales bacterium | reverse complement strand
GAGGTATCTTCAGGTGATTTGGTTTGGGAATTTGATTTTGACTGGCAAAGAGCTGGCAACGAAGGTCGCTACAGATTATTCATGCAATTAGGTGATGGTAGTATGATGAGTGATTCCAACCAGGACGCCGGTATAGGTGTCAACCTGGCATGGACACGTTTGAGCGGAACCAATGAATTATTCGTATACAGACAAGCCGGTGATTACACAGGTTTGGGGGTGATAAGCGGCCAGGCAAAGATCAGAGTCGAAGCCAGCCTGGAAACATATACTTACACTGTGTCAGTGGATGACGTTGTTCTCCAGACCGGGATTCAATTTGATAACCAGGTGAGCCTGAATACAGTGCGTATTTTTACAGATGCTTTGAATGAGATCAATTTCAGCGGTCGCTGTTTTGATAATCTGAGCATCCAATCCGGTGCTGCATCCTGGATTGAACCAGCGATATTTTCATCACCAGCTGTACAGGCAGGTCTGTGGCAGCCATACAGCTATGATGTGGATGCCAGTGGAGAACCAGCACCAGTATTTTCGTTGCTCTCATCTCCTTTGGGAATGAGTATTGATTCAGTAAGCGGCTTGATCTCGTGGACGCCTGGAGTGACGGGTACGATACCGGTCAGTGTAAGGGCAGTGAATTCTGCCGGGGTGGCCATCCAGAGTTTTGATATCGAAGCGAGCGGGGTTCCACAGTTTACCTGTTCGGTCCCGGTGAGCGTCATGCCCCTTGGGGATTCGATTACTGTGGGTAAATCTTCTGGAGTGGACGACCTCAGCAAGCAAATCAGCTTCCGCAAGGACTTATGGGATAGTTTATCAGCCTCGGGGATTTGGGTAAATTTTGTCGGCAGCCAGACCAATGGAGAATTCTACTCAGGTTTTGACCCTCATCATGAAGGTCATGGTGGTTGGACGGATGCTCAAATTGCAGTCAACATCTACGATAATGGCGGGGAAAATTGGCTCACCCAAAATCCAGCAGGAGTGATCCTGCTCCATATCGGCACCAATTCATTGAGCTCAGATCCCTCTGATGTCGAGAACATTCTGAATGAGATCGACCAGTATGAGATCGAAGAAGGATCACCAGTCATTGTCCTTCTCGCGCGGATTACCAACCAGGTTCCGAATAATTCTGTCGTCACCCAATTTAATGATAACGTGATGGAGATGGCTCAATCCCGGGTAGACACTGGGGACAAGATCATCATGGTTGATATGGAGGCTGGGGCCGGGTTGGTCTACAATCTTCAGCCAGCTGGAGATCTGTGGGATAGCCTGCATCCCTATGCAAGCGGTTATACGAAAATGGCAGGTGAATGGTACCCTGCGCTGTCGAACATACTGCCAGTATGCCAGTGACATTATCCACAATACAGAAACCAGAGTAATTCTGAATTATTAATTGGATTTCCCTATGAAGAAAATTTTACTGATCGGACTCCTAGTGATTATCTTGATTGTCATCGGTCTGATGATCCTGCCGGCCAGCTATCTCTCGAGCCAACGATCTTTTGAAGAGGTGTCAATTCAGGGCGATGGCTACCAAATCAAGGGATATTTATCCGATGGAACAGATTCAGATGGGAAATGGGTCGTCCTGGTCCATGGAAATCGCCAATCTGGCCAGGAGCATGAGCTCTACCAGGTGATCAGAGAAAATCTACCTCCTGATTATTCGGTTTTGGCAGTTGATTTGCGTGGTTTTGGTGGTTCCATAGGAGATGGCGAAAATCAGCTGCCTGAGACAATTGATCGCAGCGCTGATCTCACTCAAGTGGGAAATTTCCTGTTAGAAAACTATGGTGTTCAAGAAGATCAGATCGTGTTAATCGGGCATTCATTTGGAGCCGCGCAAATCCTCAATATGGCACAAAATCACAATTACATGCACGTTATTCCCATTGGTTTGGGTGATTGGGATGGGCTGCTTGAATCTGAATCCGGAATCGATGGGTATATTCAAAAATTTGAAGCCAATACCGGTATTCTTGTGGATCCGCAAATCCTGGTGGAGAACGCCGAAAAATTCACCACCAAATCGTTATTCAGCGATTGTCCCGAGTCACCCGTCTGGTTTGTGTTTGCCAGCCAGGATGATGCCATTCCAGTGCATTTAGACGCATTCAGATCCCTTTCGGAAGCCTGCCCAGGAAATGTTCATTGGAGTGAAATCCCCATCTCTGACCACATGTACGGGACAGAAATGTTCAAACTGCCGGGACCCCTGCGCGGATTTTATGCTCGGCTATCGTTGAGTCTATTAAATTGGCGCATGAGTCAGATCCTTCAGTCAATCGATCAGTAGTCAGATTCTGCGACTGAATTTTCCCCTAACTATATTTATTTCATCAATTCTGCATCAAAATTTCCAACCTAATGCCAAATATAAAAACTCTTGGAGCGATCAGCCTACTATTGGTGCTTATCAGCTGTCAATTGAATAATTCAACCCAAGACGCCCCCAGCATCTCGGCAACCATCCCAAGTTCAGATTCTACTGCTGAGAATCCGGTGGTGGCAACAGAGAAACCAACCACGAACCCGACTGCTGAATTGTTCGCAACTGAAATTGAAGCTCAACAACCAGTTTTGGATAATGAGACATATCCACTGGGTTCGAAGGTAGAAATATCATTTACCGGTCCACTCTCAATTGGACTCGATCCGGAATTCAATCCCTTTGCACTCCAAGTTGATGTTGTGCTGCAAAGCCCAGAAGGTGAGACGATCATCGTGCCAGCTTTTTACGATGGCGATGGAGATGGAGGGATTGATGGTGATGTCTGGAAACTACGATTCTCACCTTATCAAACAGGGATTTGGCATTTTAACGTATCAAGCGCAGGTGGCCAGATCGATCAACATGAAGGCAGTTTCGAAGTTGTGTCAAATTCGAATTGCAATGCGGACAATGATCTCGATATTGATTTGAACTG
>JALHTN010000412.1 GCA_022865865.1 Anaerolineales bacterium | reverse complement strand
TGCAGGAGAAGAGGTTCAAATCCGCTTCCATTTCGCAACCCTTGACTCAATTGACAATGCAGATGGCGAGGGCTGGCTGATTGATGACATTGAGATCCTTCAATATTCCATTCCAGCTTGTATCGACGGAAATGGTTCACCATCATCGGCCGAGATAATCAAATTTGATCAAACTCTTTCAAGAGGTATCTGCCCCACCGGAGACATAGATTATTATAAATTTGATGGCCTGGCTGGCGATCACATCGTATTAAACATTGATACCCAATCCAGTGGATCAATCGACAATTTAGATCTTTATCTCTTGCTCTTGGACAGTGATGGTCGCTCTGTGCTGGCTCAACATGATGACGAGATCTTAGGAATTGAACTCGATCCTCATTTAGGCTACCAGCTGAATCGGTCAGGAACCTATTATATCCGTGCCCGTCTCTGGTCGCATCCGTCTCATGGAGGGGAAGATTTTAATTATGAAATTTCCCTAACCAAGGATAACAATCCCCCTCAAGGTAGCTTTATCCACCCGGAATCGAAAACCTATCTCCAGGAATCTGAATATTATAATCTTTCTGTGAATGCCAGTGATTTTGAAAGCGGGATCAGCTACGTACAATTTATGTATCACCCAGGTGATTGGTTAGCTTCATCTTGGCAGGTAATCGGTACTGATCAGAATGGCATAGACGGCTGGGGAATCACAATTGACGCCAACGACTATCCTGAACAGAAAGATGCGGCTTTCTTTGCCAATATATTCGACTGGGCAGGTAATTGGATTGGTACCGGGGTTTGGGAGATCGGATTAGATCATACTCCTCCCGTTACTGTGCTCAACGGTCTTTCACCAGTCCAACAGAGTACTGCCATCCAACTCCAATGGTCTGGGACCGATAATCTTGCCGGGATCGATTTTTTCCAGGTGCAATCAAAAATTGCAGGTGGAGATTGGGCAAATTTCCTCCCAAATCCCACTGGCTCCCAAAATTACATCTGGTTTGTTGGTCAACCGGGGCAAGAATATAGTTTCAGGATGAGGGGCATTGACCATGCGGGGAATCTGGAAACATTTCCTGAGACACCTGAATCAATTACGTTCATCCCTGACGCCGGGACGATATGTTCTGCACCTGACACCTGGGACAGTTCAGGGAACGATAACTCACCTGAAGATTCCATCACTATTGATCTTCTCAGTCCACCCAAGTTGCATAATTTCTGCAATCCATTGACCGCTGACCGCTTGTATGATGAAGATTGGGTAGATTTTGAGGCTGAAAATGGACACGCATATCTGATTGAAAGTTACCCTTTAGCAGCGATGACCGGTACAATCCTTGAGCTGTATTCGTCAGATGGCAATACCTTGATCCTCAGTACCCAATCCGAAACACCCAACGGGAAATCCAGAATAATTTGGACCTCTGATCGATCTGGCATAGTCTATCTTCGTGTCCGACATTCAGATGGAGCTGTCGCTGGAAATATCGTTGCCTACCAGCTAAAAGTGAATAAATTCCTGCCAAGTTTCATGCCATTCATCCACAAGTAAAAACTGTTCCTTTTTCAGGTTTCCCATTCACCACAACCAAATATGGTCGAAGTCATCGATGGTATACTTCTCTCGAATCGAATAGAAGTTCACAATTGCTGCCAGGTTGTTGAATTCCATTGAAACTAATCATCCAAATCCCTTGCTTAAACGAAGCCCAAAACATTGCGCAAACTGTGCACGCGTTGCCCAGAGAACTTCATGGTATTCAAATAATCGAATTTCAAGTGATTGATGATGGCTCGACAGACAACACCTCGGAAGCAGCCACCCAAGCGGGAGTCCATCATGTCATCACCCTGCCTCATCATATGGGTTTGGCAACCGCATTCAAGATTGGATTGGAATCAGGGTTAGCGCAGGGAGCGGACATCATTGTCAATACAGACGCAGATAATCAATATAATGCAGGAGATATCCAGTCACTGGTGGAACCGATTCTCTCTGGAAGAGCGGATATTGTAATCGGTGACCGTGGCGTAGCAAATTTACAGTCATTTTCCTTTACGAAGCGCATTCTGCAGCGCTTTGGGAGCTGGACGATTGGGCAAGCTTCAGGTCTCGATATACCTGATGCAACCAGTGGTTTCCGGGCTTTCACCCGGGATGCAGCCTTGCGAACTCTGGTTATGAACGATTATTCCTACACATTAGAAACGCTGATCCAAGCGGGCGCTCACCGGATGGCTGTTGAATACATTCCAGTACGCACAAATGAGCAGGTGCGACCCTCTCGGTTGATGCGCAGTATTCCAGATTATCTGGCAAATTCCAGTACCATTATCCTGCGCGCATACACGATGTATCGTCCCCTGCGGGTTTTTATTGGCATCAGCCTCATATTTCTCATTGCTGGTTTGCTCGGATCAGGTCGTTTTCTATATTTTTATATTATTGGTGAAGGCGCTGGACATGTCCAATCCTTAATCTTATCTGCTGTCTTATTAATCGTGGGATTCCAGGTATTCCTCATTGGCTTGGTAGCGGATTTGATTGGATTCAATCGCAAAGTTCTTGAAGAAGTACTGTATCGGCAACGACGCCAAGAATTAGATGAGTGAAATTCTTTCCTGAGCAATTGGACTCTCTCAGAAGTTATCCAAAACACTGAATTCACTCTCAAGATCACCCCAAATGACCTCAATACGACTGAATAGAATTATTCCGATGCGGATATCTCTGAGGGTCATTTTTTTCTTCATCCTGCCCCTGGTTTTTGCCGGTTGTGCCGCTTTTTCCAGGAGCGAACAACCAGCCCACCCTGATTTAATTCATCTGGAAAATGGTGGTCAGGTCGGTCAATCATTTCTGTCCAGATATGATGGTCTTCAAGGAATCTCGGTATATATAAAACCAACTCAAGATTCTTCCGGTAAATTATCTCTGAATTTGTACGAGCGGCAGGGAACCCAAGAACCGGTTAGAACCGCTTCATTAAAAACCTCGGATATCGTCGGTACAGGTTTTTTCAATTTCTCTTTTGCACCCATCAAAGATAGTACTGCGCAAGATTATTATTTCGAGCTATCTTTTGATGGAGCTGGAAATCTCAAAATTGGCTCTGCACCTGGTAATTCCTACCTGTCTGGAGCTCAATACATCGATGGCACTACCCAAAATTCCCAATCATCCTTTCGAATAGATTATGATCCCACGAGGGCATTGGTGGGTTTATTTTCCGAGGGTCTGAGCTGGTTTGGTCTGCTAACCCTTGGGATTATCATGTTTGTTTTACCCGGATGGGCTGCCCTTTCTTGGTTGTTTCCACCTTGGCAAACCATGAATTGGATATCAAGATTTAGTCTATCTATTGGGACCGGTATGGCGTTCTATCCAGTCCTTACTCTTTGGATGGATACTTTGGGCATCCATTCAAACTTGCTCAATGCCTTAATTCTCCCGGTTCTTGGTTTGGTTTTCGTTCTTCTTAAGATATTTCGTGGAAATTATGTTCGAGGATTCTCATTAAAAAGGCTCTTCAGAAAACCTGATTCGATTGATGAAACAACAATCAAATCGAAACAGAGAATCTTATGGCAGGGCTACATCCCGGATTTGGCATTCCTAGTTATCCTGGTGATCATAATTTTGACGCGCATGTGGCCAATAAGAACATTAGATGCGCCCATGTGGGGAGATTCCTACCAGCACACAATGATCGCCCAATTAATGGTTGATAACGGTGGTTTATTCTCTTCCTGGGAGCCATACGCGCAATTGGAATCACTTACCTATCATTTCGGATTCCATTCTCTGGTTTCAGTTTTCCATTGGTTTTCAGGAATCGATGTTATCCAGTCTACGCTATGGGTGGGTCAGATTCTGAACATCTTCGCGATTGTGGCGCTGTATCCATTAGCAGTGATGATCGGAAAGAACAAATGGGCAGGAGTCATAGCCATAATGATTGCTGGATTGATTTCCTCGATGCCCATGTACTATGTGAATTGGGGCAGATATACCCAATTAGCTGGTCAAATAATCCTGCCAGTGATTGTCGTTATCGTTTGGAAAAATCTAGACTCTGAGCAGAACAATACCAGGTGGAACAGCCTGGTATGGCTTGGATTAGCAGGGTTAGCTTTAACTCATTACCGGGTAACAATATTCATCCCCCTGTTCTATGTTTCATATATTCTGTTCCAATTAAGGAATCATCGCACCGTCGGATTAATCAAGAGGCTGATCATCCATGCAGTGGGAGTGGTAATCCTAATCCTCCCCTGGGCAATAAGAATATTTGAAGGTACCCTGCCAAGGATATTTGGAACCCAAATCAGCACAGCCGCCTCCAGCGTTTCACAAGCTGCGCAGGATATAAACACGATTGGAAACATCACTGGCTATTTACCAATCATGCTCTGGTTACTGGTTCTGTTCGCGATTGGATGGGGAATTTGGACCCGCAATCAGAAGAGCAATATTTTCAGCCTTTGGTGGTTATTGATTTTGCTCGCAGCAAATCCAAATTGGCTGCGTCTACCCGGGACAGGCATTCTGACAAATTTCGCAGTTTTTATCGCTGCTTATATTCCTGCTGGTATCCTGATTGGTTCGAGCTCGGCAAGTGTTCTCAATCGAGTGGGCATCATCGAATCGGGTGAGATTTCTATGCAATCTGACAAGGGATCTCAACCAATACACCGCAAATATCTTGTCTGGTCAAGTTTTTTATTCATCTTTCTAATTTTAATCAGTGCCTCGTTTGTGCAACCGAGAATTAGAGATGTCCAACCAGCAGCTCATGTGCTCCTCACCCGACCTGATCTGCGTGCAGGGGAATGGATTGATCAACATCTTCCCAGCGACGCGAAATTCTTGGTTAATTCTTTCTTCGCCTATGGTGGGACATTAGTTGTTGGCTCCGATGGCGGTTGGTGGCTGCCGCTTCTCACTTCCCGGGATTCTTCACAACCTCCATTAACTTATGGTTCTGAAAAAGGGGTGCGGCCAGATTTCGTTGCGGATACCAACAGTCTGGTAGCTCTAATCGAAGAGAAAGGGATAAATCATCCAGAAGTGCTATCAGAATTGAATGAGAGGGGTATTACGCACCTTTACATCGGTCAACAGCAAGGACAGGTGAATTCAAATTCTCATCCCCTATTTGAAGCAAACTCGTTGATCACTGATCCTCAATTTTCGCCCGTCTATAATGAAGATCGAGTATGGATATTTGAAATTATTAGTCCTTAAGGATAATCCTTGAAAATCGTCGTAATTGGTCCAGTCTATCCATACCGCGGTGGGATCGCTCATTATACAACCCAGCTGTCCAGTAAATTAATTACGAGTGGTTTTGATACGTATAATTTCTCATTTCGCAGGCAGTATCCTGCCTGGTTATATCCAGGAAAATCCGATAAAGATCCCAGCAAGCGCGTTATTCAACTTGAGACCAAATACACACTTGACCCGTTGTATCCCTGGACCTGGACGAAAACCGTTAATGAAATCATCAAAATTAACCCGGATGCGGTTTTAATCCAATGGTGGACAACTTTTTGGGCACCTGCGTTTTGGTCAGTGGCAAAATTGCTTTCCAGCAAGGGATATAAAGTAATTTTCTTAATCCACAACGTCACCCCGCATGAACACAAGCCTTGGGATAATTGGATCGCCCGTCAAGTTCTACAACTTGGAAATGAGCATATTGTCCAGGCAATAAACGAAGAGCAACGTCTGCTGGCTATACTGCCTGGTATAAAACCTGTATTATGCCCCCACCCGGTCTACAACCAGTTCATCATTGATTCCGATCAAAATAGTGAGGCAGAAAAACACCTGCAGAGATTAGATCAGGATTTACCAGTGTTATTATTCTTTGGGATCGTCAGACCTTATAAAGGATTACCGTTCCTCATTGAAGCGCTAGCAATTCTTAAATCGGCAGGGATATTGGTCCAATTGATCATCGCTGGAGAATTTTGGGAAAAAATCGAGCCTTATGAAGAAATGATTGTCCAGCTAGATTTGTCTGACCAGGTTTTCTTATTCGATCGCTATATTCCGGATGAAGAGGTCGGTCTATTC
>JALHTN010000052.1 GCA_022865865.1 Anaerolineales bacterium | reverse complement strand
TAGAGCGCATGAGCCATCCCCATCACCGAGCCTCCTCGTATCTGACCTTCAACCAGGGCAGGATTGACTTGGCGACCAATTTCGTATGCACTCTTCAAACTGAGAACTGCAACTTCTCCTGTTTCAGTGTCGACTTCAACCTCAGCAATTGTACAGGCATGAGCCTCTGTCGAATCAGGATCCATTTTCCCAGTCTCCGGATCGACATCACTTTTCGGTTTCATGTACATGCCCCGACCTGCAATGGCCCGCCCATACTTGAAATGAGCAGCTAGAGCCAGATCGACAATATTTATTGAACGGTCTGGTGAACCCTTGACTCGAATATTTCCTTCACCATCCGTCTCGAGATCATCTGGACTGATTTCCAGTTCATCAGCAGCAATTTCAAGCATAATTTTTCGGGCTTCCTCAGCTGCTTGAATAACCGCATTTCCAACTCGGTGAGTAGCTCGGCTGGCAAATGTCCCCATACAGTGTGGACCCGTATCTGTATCTGCAGTGTCAATGAGCACATTTTCAAACGGAACACCCAAAACTTCTGCTCCAATCTGGGCAATAACTGTTTTCAATCCTTGACCTAAATCTGAGGAGGATAAAGAAATCACAAAATTCCCAGTCGTTGTTGAGTGAATTAATGCCTGGGAAGGATCTCCACCAAGATTCATTCCAGTTGGGTAATTGACCGCTGCAATTCCAACACCTTTTAGTTTTGCCATCTCAATCCTCCTTCCCATTACTGGATTTCATTCGCTTGCATCCTTCCGGTAATTCATGTCCTACAAGCTCTGCGGCTGCTTGCATCACCTCAATCAGCGTAGCATCTTCAACAACTTTCTGGTGAGGTTTCATATCACCATCGCGGTATGCATTGAGAAATCGTATCTCCCAGGGGTCCATTTCAACTACTTTGGCGATTTTATCCATCTGCATTTCCACCGCGAAAGAAGCAGGAGTGACACCGAAACCACGCATAGCGCTCCCGGGTTGGCGGTTTGTATATACGCAATGAGCATCTATCCATACATTTGGAATACGATATGGTCCGGCAATGTTGGCAGCATGCTTGGTGACAGCATATGGGGTATGGCGATTGTAAGCCCCAGCATCTGCATATGTGGTCACTTTTCGAGCAATGATCCTGCCATCTTTGGTGACACCGTCTTTAAAATACATCCTCCATGCACCTCTAGATGACGAAGCCTGCATCTCTTCCTGGCGTGAAAACACATACTTTATAGGACGATTGGTTTTCATCGCCGCTAATGCAGCGATCGGTTCCACGATCACATCAACTTTTCCCCCAAAACCCCCTCCAACCGTGCCACCCACCAGATGCAGTTTTTGAAAAGGTACTTGAAGGATCAAGGCAGCATTATCAAGCGTGAAGAACAGGGCCTGGGTATTTGAATAGATTGTTATTCGCCCATCCGCTTCTGGTTTTGCGATGCAGCCCGTCGTCTCGGACGGAGCATGTTCGACTGGAGACGTCTGATATCGATCTTCAATGATATAGTCCGCTTCACTGAATCCTTTTTCTACATCGCCAAATCTAACGCGACGGCAGTGATGACCTTCATATACAAAGTAATTGGTTCCCCATTCCTTAAGAATTGGGGCTTCAGGTTTCAGAGCCTCCTCAACATCAAATACTGCAGGGAGTTCCTCCAGATTTAATCTAACCTTTGATACTGCCTCCATTGCAGCCTCTTCAGTTTCAGCAATGATAGCCGCAATTGGTTCACCTATATAACGTACCTTATCTTCGGCAAGTACATATTCTTCATCAGGTCCTACACCGATTAGTGTCAAAATTGTGTAGAGGTTTTTAGGTACATCTCTATAGGTTAATGCACGCACAAAACCCTGCACTTTCTCAGATTCTGAGAAATCTAAATCCACAATATTCGCATGCGGCACAGGACTTCTGACCATCTTCAAGTAGAGCATATCTGGAAAGCTTATATCATTGACGTAAACCGTTTTTCCAGTCACATGCCCCATTCCATCCCTACGGGCAACAGATTTTCCGACAACATTCAATGGCTGTTCTGACATCGGCAACCTCCTATTCTGCTATACCAGCAACATTCATTCGCCGAGCAGACTCTTCCACCGCTCGGATGATAGGCTCATAACCTGTACACCGGCAGAAATTACCAGCTAGCGCATCAACAATATCTTCTCGGCTTGGATTCGGATTATGATCTAACAAAGCTTTCGAAATCATGATCATTCCCGGAGTACAATAACCGCATTGAACAGCAAAGGTTTCAAAGAAGGTTTCCTGAATCGGGTGCAAATCCCCATTTTCCATCACACCCTCAAGGGTTTGAATTTCCTTGCCCGCGACATCCTCAACTGGCAACAAGCAGGACATCATTGGTTCGCCATCAACCAAAACCGTACAGCTCCCGCAGGAACCCTGTTTACAACCAGATTTTGTGGCTGTGTAATGCAATTCATCTCTGAGCAGCCTCTGCAGAGTGGTGAGTGGTTGAACCATGACATCGATATTTCTGCCATTCAAAGTAAAGTTTACAATTCTTACGGACATATGCTCCTCCTATATGCCAAATTTTTCCAGTGTTCGTCCAACAATCACTGGAACCATTTTACGGCGGTACCATTCACTGGCAATCGGATCTGTGAATGGGGTACATTCTCCAGCAGCGATCTCTGCAGTCTTTAGGATAACCTGCTCATTCAATGATTTCCCAACCAGGAATTCTTCAGCTTTCTCTGCTCGGAATGGGTAGGGTCCTACTGCATTCATAGCGAACCTGGCTGAGGCTATTACTTCAGCATCAAATTCCAAATTGACCGCAACCGTGACGATCGATGGGGTATTTGCATGTCGGCGGCCGTATTTTGTATAAGCAGTTTTCCCTTTGGGTATTGGAATACGGATTTCCCTCAGAATCTCGCCTGGAAGCAAGTCATTAGTCATAAACCCGGTATAGAAATCCTTGATTGGAATAGTTCGGGCTCCCTGCTTTCCCACCAATACAAGCTCCGCATCGAGGACCAGGAGAGCGACGGCGAAATCTCCGCCAGGTGGAGGAGCAAACAAGTTTCCACCCACAGTCGCCATATTGCGAATCGCCCACCCCCCCACGGCCAAAGCGGCTTCAGCAAGCAGGGAAATTTTCTTCTGATCGGCCATTTGGGAAAGCGTTGTGGTCGCCCCAATTAACAAATAACCATCTTGTTCTTTTATGTAATTGAGGCCTGCATTTTTCAATCCCAACACCTGGTCCGGCATTGAGACTCCCTCATTGATTAATGGCATGGCAAGGGTTCCTCCAGCAAGGACCAGGGAACCTTGTGCTTGATCTGCGAGCAGACTGGTCGCCTCTTCAATGGATTTAGGTAGATAATATTCTTGGATACTCACATTAATCTCTCCTTTCTAATCTAAAATAGCGAAGAATCGGGCGGGAGAACCTTCCGCCCCGGACAACTTAACAAATGGGGCGAAGAAATTAAAACTCCGGTCAGAGGGTAATTTTGATAAATTGGTCATTTGCTGCATCAATATCGAGCCACCCTCGAGGATCACTTTATGAATGATGAAATCTTCTGATGTGAAATCGGGAAGGCGGGCACAATATTCGCTAAAGCAATCAAATCCAATAGCTTTAGCTCCTGCATCCACCATCCATTGAGCGGCTTCAGGTGTGCAGTACGGGGATTCCAAATAATAGGTAGGAAAGTTTCCCCAATGTTTTTCAGTCCAATCTGTCCGAACTAAGACGATATCACCAGCCTGGATTTTTGGCGCATGTTTCACTAAATCCTGAACGGTAATAGCATGGTTGGGTTCTGCAAAGCTCAGGTCTACGACTATCGCTTTTCCAAATACACGCTCCAAATCTACGTCAACAGCTGTTTCTCCATCAGCTTGGACATGGCGGAGAAAATCGACGTGCGAGCCGGTATGAAGCAGCATTTCCACTTTGCTGGCTTGCCAGAAACCGGGTCCCCTATGATAGCTGGTCATCTTCAATTGTAGATTGACAGATGGTGGGCTTAGTGTTTCCTCCCCTATGGGCACAGTCAGATCAACTATTTCCATCAAACCTCCTTTTTATTCTAAATAGAGAGTTTTCATCTCTCTGATAAGATCCGATTATTCATCTTGCCTAAACCATGAGTTATTAGACTTTGCGCAATACCCACCAAAAATCGAGAATTTAAATGGGAAAGTGCTCCAGTAATTATCCCTGTGCCTTGATAAACCATCCGGCAACTATCTCCCTCTTCAAATAATTGAATCTCCACCTGTCCAGTAACAAAACCGGATTTTCCCGTGATCTCACCTTTTAGATTGCAGTATTCGGGTGGCTTTATATCTGTGATAGTGATACGCGTTGTATTAGATCCTGATATCCCAGCCAAACCAATTTTGATTTCACCATGGTATTCGCCATTGTCGTCAATGCCCAGAT
>JALHTN010000411.1 GCA_022865865.1 Anaerolineales bacterium | reverse complement strand
ACCTTCCACCTGCCTGGCAGTACTCTGCCCGATCAGCACCTCGCCTTCCTGGGCGATGCCCATCAGCCGGGCGGTCAGGTTAACCTGGTCGCCCATGACGGTGTACTCTCTGCGCTTCCTCGAGCCGGTATTGCAGCCAAACACGAAGCCGCTGTTGACGCCGATGCGCTGGGTGAGGGGGGTAGCTGCGAAGCGATCCTTGAATTCGGGAATGGCGTTTAATATCTGCCTGGCCTCCAGGTTCACTTCGGCCAGGGCCTGGTTCATTTCAACCCCGGCCCGGACTGCCCGCTGGGGATCATCTTCGTGTGCTTGCAGAGCACCGAACAATCCCAGGATGCGGTGACCCTTGGAATAGGCATCCAGCCGGTTGACCGTGCCGCCAAAGCGGGTGATCACCTCGCTCATGGTCACAAAATGGCGGTTCAGGATGGCAGTGATCGAGGCCTCGTATTCGGCTCCCAGGTTCTCGATGATCGGGTCGATACCGAGGAAATTAGTGAAGGTGATCGTCACCGGGCGATGTGAGCCATAGACTGCGATACGGTGGGGATCATTGACGATGTGGGTAAATAATTCCTCTGGCACGAAAGGTCTCAAACCGCCGGAAATTTCCGCATCCCGCAGCATGTTTTTAAAGAGGATATCCGGGTCGATGCCCGTATCCGGGTGCTGTTGATTTTTATCCGGGGGGGATTGATCGTGGAATTCCACGGTGTGATGCAGCTCTTCTAATTTCCAGAATCCCTGGATGACCGGAGTATAGCTGGCGATATCGCTGGTCGCTTCCCGTACGTCGTCATGGACGACGATCTCTCCGGCTGTTGCGTTATCCTCCGCCTGGGCCATGTTGTAGAGTTTGCTGCCCATCACGGCGTGATCCATGCTGTCCGGAGTGCCCAGGCTGGCCAGGAACACCGTGCCGCACGCCATACCGATCTTCATGCGTAAGGGGAAGGTGCCCTGGGATGTTTTTACCTGGGTGAAGCGATCCATGGCGTCCATCATGGCCTGCGCCATACCCAGCGCCTTGTGCGATCCTAAATGACCCTCAAAAAAGATCAATAAAGCATCGCCGCCGAACTTCAACAAATCACCACCATGCTGGTCGTTGATCTCCAGCATGGCGCTGAAATAATTGTTCACGATGCTGGTGACTTCTTCGGCGCCTTCCTTTCCCAACACCGATAACTTCTCTGACATAGCGGTAAAGCCAGATACGTCCGCAAATAGGACCGCGCCGTAATGGAAGCTGCCATTGACATTCCCAGGTTGTGGATTTTGATGGATCGATCGCACTAAATAACGAGGCAGGTAGGAGGCTAATTCCTCCCGGACAGCCCGGATGTGTTTTGCTAATGCCATCGCCTCGACTAATTCCACCCCCGGTGTTAAATGGCGTGCCAGGTGAGGAGGTAGATAAGGGTGCAGCTGCTCGAGCGGATTAGGATCGGGTTGTGTCATAACAAAATAAGATAGTCAGTAATTTTAATCACCCAATGGTTATAAATAAGTTATAATGACCTGCGGAGCTATCCAGCTGGAGGGTGTTAGTGTTGGTAGTGACATCATTTAATATAGGCAGGGGTTTATCAGTCAGACGACTAAAATCCAATGTTTTAATCTCTCTTGATCAAGCTATTGTCCTTTAATTAACCCAGATTCAGCGGTATTGATTCTGGGTTCTATCCTTTCAATGATGAACCTTTGAAAATTTGAATGCACCATAGATTATAATCGACGCGGTGAGAATGAGGTTCCCAGGAAGTATTGATCTGAACCAGAGCCCAAAAATCTTGGGATATCGAACTTCTGCAAGCTGAGGAATGACTCTAAGAAACTTAATATCGAGATATGCAAAATCCATTGTTCAGCAATGGAAGGTAATTCAGGTCTCCAAGTACGCTGCTGGTGGGAATCTGGCCGCAGCAAGATGAGCATTAACGTCCAACGAGGAGGAACACGATGGTAGATAAAGAACTTCAACTAGATGATGGATCACGGGTGGGAGTGATCGGTGGTGGTCCAGCAGGCTCGTTCTTTTCTATTTTTCTCTTAGATT
>JALHTN010000410.1 GCA_022865865.1 Anaerolineales bacterium | reverse complement strand
TCTTCAAGAATGCTTACTCGCTGGTCGTTCTGCTGGAGCAGTTCCTGATTGGCGCGGAATTTATCGCCCATCTCCCGTCCCTCGGAATTTAATCTATCAATCAAAGCCTGGCGGTCAGCCTGGTTCAGGGGCTGCCCACAGACAGGGCAGTCTGCGCCTTCTGTGGCTGAGAGCTGGTCGATGCGTTCTTTCAACTGGTCCATATCGGCTTTTAGACGCGGGTTTTCAGCGTGGGCCTCAGCCTGGTCCTTTTGAGCATTTTGGAGTTCCTCCTGCAGCAGCCTGCGCCGTGCTAATCTATGTTCGGCATCTTTCACACTTCCTTGCGTGACGGCGAACTCCTTTTCAAGCAGCGGGATCTGCTCCTGTGCGACCTGAATTTCAGCGAGCTGGTTTTCTAAGCCATGCTGCTCCTGGAGAAGAGCTGCTCGGGCAGCATTAATCACGTCCAGCGGTTCCTGGCGGCGCTTCTCTTGTTCCCTGAAACGCGCGGCTATCTCATCCCAATGCTCAAGGTTTACACGGGCTTCCAGCCAGGCTGTATGCGCGAATTCGATGTCTGCGCTGCGCGAGAGCAAATCAGCGAAGGACTGCAGATCGTTGTTCCTGGCAGCAAGCCGGTCTTTTACTTCTTCCAGGCTGCGGTTGGCTTCATCAAATTGGCGAGCCAATATCTCCACCAAGCGTTCTTGCTCAGCCAAGGTGGCTGTGATCTGGCGAATATTCTCAAGCGTGGATTCCTGACCAAGGCGTGTTTCAGCGAGTTTTTGCAGTTCGCGCTCCAGGTCCTGAAGGCGCGCTTTACGGGCAGTTTCCTCATTTAATTCCGCGTTGATCTCCTGCATGCGCCCCTCTAGGGAATGGATGTCACTCTCTATCGCCCTGCGCCGGTCTCCAGCGCGCTGCCGATATGCCTCCCAGACTTCCAAACCCAGGATGCTGGTGAGGATGCGTTTGCGATCCCCGGGGCGTTGCTGGGTAAATTGATCAGCCTTGCCCTGCAAGAAAAACGACGCGTTTACGAAGGTTTCGTAATCGAGGCGCAAGGTCTCCTGGATGCGGGCTTCCGTGTCGCGTAAGGTGCGTTCGGTGAGCGGTTTCCAGGTGCCGGAATTAAAATCGAGGTTCCCCCCACTATTCTCGGGAACTTTACTCAGGATATGAAACTCTAACTGGGTTATCTTGTTGCGGGGTTTGGAGCGCAGCACCCGGTACAGGTTGCTTTCATAGCTGAAGATGAAACTGACTTCGGCTAAATCTTCTTTCGAGTTGATCAGGGAATCGTCACGCTTGCGAGCCTGCCCGAAAAGGGACCAGGTGATGGCGTCCAGCAGAGATGATTTCCCAGCCCCGTTTGAACCAGCGATGCAGGCCAGATCAAAACCGGTGAAGTCGAGCTCGACCCGGTCACGGTACGATAGGAAGCCAGATAATGTAAGGTATAGCGGTATCATCACCAGTCCCCGGAATAAAGTCTGTTGCAGGGTGCTCGGTGATTATATCAAAATCGGATGACTGTGGGTCGTTCTCCTGGTTGGATTCGGTCTTCAAGTACAGCCTGAAAAGATCGGTTTTGTATATCTCTCTCGCTTCAATCTGAACCCTCCAAACCCCTGGTGCAGGATCGCTAATCACAGCTCGTTCAGGAGCGTTCCAGGTCGCCCCCTCTAGAGAGACAAGGTTTTGGTCTGGATCAAAGACCAGCATATCCATATCGCTGGTAGGGAATTTGAGCCAATCACGATTCCACACCAGATCGAATGTCGCTTCACTGACCCCGGCTGGGATTTCTACAGGTAAATTGATTACATCACCCATTTTGATTATGCTCTTGGCAAACGGTTTATCCGTATCAGGCTGGTGAGCTTGCTCACGGATCACACGCAGATTGAAGGTAATCCGTGATTCATTGGCATAATCACCGACGAGTGAGACTTTCATCAAACCTGGTTCCATTGGTTGGGAAGCTACAGGATTACCCGCGAAAATCCAGTTTCCATCATCGATCTCAATGGTGAATTCACTACCACTGAAGTTTGGGTCCCAGTAAGCATTGATCGGAGCAGAAAATGCCGATCGCTTAGCGCTCTGAACCAGGATTTTTAAACTATTGGGCCAATATGCATAGGCTGAATTATCTGGCGCTGAAATATCGTACACTTGGATGGTGACTTTGCTGGTCAAATCGGATATGTCGATTACTGTATCGTAGGATTGGCTCGGGTTGAGCGCAACACTCCCGCTTTCAAAAACCTGATGATCGGCTGACATCGGATTCGAGAGTATGTTGGAGCGCAGGTTCGCGGATTTATCCGGGGATTTGAGGTGGGTGTTTCCGCTCTTGAGAATCTGCAATGCTGCGGCAGCATCCAGCGCTCCATACCCAGTTGCGTTGAGGTCTTGCCAATCTTCCCCGATAATTTCTCGATCTGCGCCTAGCAGCAGCGAGTTTCGCCAGGCAAGCCAGGGTGTATCGAGACCAGTCTCGGTTTCATAATAAGCGTTCAGCAGTGCGGCGGTTCCGGAG
>JALHTN010000409.1 GCA_022865865.1 Anaerolineales bacterium | reverse complement strand
ATGATGGTGATCGTGCGACCGTGGAAATTTCCCTCCATGGTGATGATCTCAGCCTGGTTGGGTGGTACGGTTTTAACCTGGTATGCCCATTTGCGAGCCAATTTGATCGCTGTTTCAACAGCTTCAGCTCCAGAGTTCATCAGCAAAGACATTTCATACCCGGAGATTTCAGATAATTGCTGATACAAAAGAGCCAATTGATCATTTCTGAAAGCGCGTGAAGTTAAAGTGATCTGCTGTGCTTGTTTCACTAGGGCAGCAAGAATTTTTGGATGGACGTGACCCTGGTTTACTGCAGAATAAGCACTCAAGCAGTCCAAGTATCGGTTGCCATCCACATCAAATACCCAAACGCCTTCTCCCCGATTAATTACCACGTCCAGGGGATGGTAATTATGTGCACCATATTGATCTTCTAGTGTGATGTAATCCTTGGATTCCATTATGATTTTTCTAAATGATTGGTTATTTCAAGCGCTTTGCAGTATATCATACAAGATTTCTAAAAACTGGTCATGATTTCGCTGGATTCAGTGCGGGGAAATAAAGAGTATCTGATCACTGAGTTGATAAGAACACAGCCAATTCAGGGAATTTTTACAAGTGTTATTGTTATAATTGATCTCAGATTTTCATATCTATATGAAGAAGAAAAAAATAACTGTGCTCAAAAAAATGGAGGGATGAATGACGCGTAAGATACAAGTAGTAGTCAATCCGGGTTCAGGACAACCAAAACCGATCCTGCATACCTTGAACCAGGTATTCAGACCAGCAGGAGTCGAATGGGATATCTCGATAACGCAAGAGAGCGGTGATGCGGAACGATTCGCAAGAGAGGCGGTCGAGGCACAAGTTGATGTAGTAGCCGCATTTGGCGGAGATGGGACCGTGATGGAAGTCGCGCGAGGGGTCATGGGCAGCCAGGTTCCCTTGGCAATCTTGCCGGGTGGGACGGCAAACTTGTTGTCAGTGGAGCTCGGTATTCCCAAAGATCTCACCAAGGCAGCAGAAATCGCAGCCAGCACTGATAGTGCCATAAAATCGATTGATGTCGGAGAGATTGGTGGTACTTATTTCTTGCTGCGCGTAGGTTTAGGGATTGCCGCCCAAAAGGTTGAATTTGCGGATCGGGAGATGAAAGATCGCTATGGCATCATGGCGTACTCGATCGCTGCTCTCAAAGCAATGAAAGATGCAAAACAGGTGAAATATACCTTCAACCTGGATGGTAAGGAGTTCGAGGAAGAGGGTATTACCTGCCTAATAGATAATGCTGGAAACTTTGGTGTCTCAGGTTTTAGTGCCAGTAAGAATATCAGCATGTTTGACGGTCTCTTAGATGTGATCTTAGTGCGAGATAGGAGCTTTCGATCTTTTGTGGCTATTGGTAAAAGTGTCGCGAGTTCGTCCCCAACCCAAGATACAGTTCATCATTGGCAAGCAAAGGAAATACAAATTTCTACCGATCCACCTCAGAGCATCCAGGTCGATGGGGAAATTGGTTGGGAGACCCCGGTTTCCATCAAAGTCGTTCCAGGAGCAGTACGGGTTTTAACCAGCAATGATTAATCCTGGCTGTCTTTCATCAATAAATCTAACGAAATTGAAAAAATGAATAATAACTTCATCACTCGAAGGATGAATGCAGTAAAGCGATCTGGGGATCAGAAACTCGACCAGTTCTCAGCCAGCTGATTAGAAATAGAATTTCGGGAACCAGCACAGGGTTTAATATCAGTGGGACTACAAGAAAACCTCTACCTTGACCCCCAAAGGCAATGTACATAATGGTTTGGGAGCTAATTCGGAGTGAAGGAAAGATCCATTGGTCTTTCATTCAGAAGGAAATTATTTTTCCTATGGTTTTGAAGCAGCGGTTATATTTTCCTAATTCTTAACTCCCCCAGCTGTAAGACCTTGTTCTAGATATTTTTCAAATGCCAGGAACAAGAAAACGACAGGTAGAGTCATTACCGTTGAGGCCGCCATGACAACATGCGGTCGAGGGCTGGGATCATTGAAGATGGTGTTAATTTTTATTGGCATTGTGAATAAATCGCGATTGTTCAGGAAGATAAAGGCATATAAGAATTCATTCCAGGCGATCATGAATGCATAAATTGCGACCGAAACCAAGGCTGGAATCGCCAAGGGGAGGGTTATCCGCCAGATAATCCCTAAGCGGCTGCAGCCATCAATCAAACCAGCTTGTTCAATTTCTTCCGGGATTGTGCGAAAATAATTGGCAAGCATATAAAGTGCAACTGGAAGTGTTTGAGCCAGGTAAGTGATGATCAGAACTGGAAGATTGTCCTGGACATCGAATCCCAAACGACCACCAATCTGAGCAAGCATGGCAAACAAAGGAATTATTAATAAAACTCCTGGGAACAGGTAAATTAACAGAATGCTGTTTAATAAAATATCCTTTCCCCGAAAACGTAATCGTGCGATGGCATATGCCCCCAAGGTAGAGAGGATGACTGCGATGAGAGCAGCTGGGATGGCTACTTTTAGACTGTTTAATATATTTGTGCCAAAATTCCAGAAACTCTCATTGTTTGGATCGAAGAGTTCTTTGTATGCATCAAGTCTAAATGCACTTGGAATATATACTGGCTCCCGGCTCCCGATTTCCGCATATGTTTTTGATGAGGAACTAATCATCCAATAAAAGGGAAATAAAATCCCTGTCAAGAAAAAGAGCAAAACGAAAGCGAAAATAAAACGCGGCCAAGTGATCCAGTTAGCGGTATATTCAATGAAATTAGATCGGCTTTTTTTCTTTTGTTGATATGCGGAGTTTTGATTTGAATTCGATTGATTTGTCATAATTATTTATGTTCTTCTAGGTTTCATCGACATTTCTCATTACTGTGACTCCATATATGATCATAAAAACCATAAGTATGACCAATAGAATCATTGCAGTCGCGGCGCCGCGACCAAAGTCGAAGAGTCGAAAGCTGAATTCGTATGTAAGAACTGGCAAGACCTTCGTGCCGAATCCCCCACCGGTCAGCAAGAAAATATCATCGAATTTATTAAAAGTCCACATCAGTCTAAGCAGGAATATTGCACCCAAGACATATCTTAATTCAGGCAGAGTAATGTATAAGAATTTTGCCCAAGGATTAGCTCCATCGACTTTTGCTGCTTCATAAAGTGTTTCATCTATTGCCTGAAGTCGGGCAAGGATCATCAGCATAGCAAATGGGAAGTAGCGCCAGGATTCAAAAATAATAACGATGAGTAATGCCAAGCCTCTCTCAGCAAGATAGGCGATAGGTAAATCGATCACCCCTAATTTTAACAATATATCATTGAGCACTCCGGATGGACGAGGATCGAGAATCCAGCGCCATACGAAAGCGACACTGATAATTGGGGCGACATAAGGGATTAAAAAAGTTGCCCGGGCTACCCCCCGTCCACGAAATGGACGGTTGAGGAGTAACGCCGCTACTAATCCAACTACTAAGGTCAACGCAGTTGCGGTGAATGAATAAACAATGCTGGTTACCGCAGCTCCCCAGCTCTGCATACCTTGAAATTTGAAGGCGTAATCATCGAGTACATCTCGATAATTTTCTAGGGCTACAAATGGAGCATTGAAGACATCATTTAAATTATTTAAGCCAACATCGTGAAAACTGATCCATATGCTGAAAATCGCTGGAAAGATGACCAGCCCAAATACAATCACTGCTGTGGGAAGTATTAAAACCCATGCTAAACGTGACTCACGAGCTCTTAGTGAACTCCATCGCTGTTTGAATGTTCTTTTTCTGGATGCAGTGATCATCTTCACTTTTCACAAATACAGGGGTAGCCTATGGCTACCCCTGCGTATTGGTTCAGAATTTACTCTGCACGTTCAGCTACCAAAGCTTCAACTTGTTCTTGCAACCATGCCGCTCCAGTCTCTGGGGTCATAATCCCCTCCAGGGCAATATTGCTGATCACCTGTGGGATAAGAAGACGACCTTCGATATCACCGACAACGGCACGTTGAGTGGCGTCATAATCGGGTCGGAACAGCCATCTCTGCATCGATTCATAACCATTGGCAATTTGATCAAGGGTGGCCCCGGAGTAATTGGCAAAGAAGGGGCTTAGGTCCTTCCAACCGTCGACCTCACTCTTGAGGACAGGGACTTTTCCAAAAGGTGCGAGTACAAGTACGTCTTGGTAACCTTCTTGTAAGAAATACTCAACAACTTTTTGGGCAGCAGGATCGGCACCTTGCATCAGACCGAGAGTAACCAGCTGGCCATAAGTTGCAGAACCATTTGGTCCAACCATTTCGGGAGCAAAGCCAGTATTCAGTGCTAAATCATCAACAGCTATTTGCACCATATCGCCGCTTTCCATTCCAGAACCATCGACCAGATCGTCCATGATGTACGTGCTGTAGAATAACATTCCGGATTGATCCAGCTCATAAGATTCTCTCGCCCCACGCCAGTACTGAGGTCCAGGGAGAGCGCAATCCTGCAAGCTCGTATAGAATTCAAGCGCAGCGACCATCTCAGGTGTATCCATGGTTACGTTGCCTGCCTCATCAAAAGGCCAGGCATTGTTGGACATGGCAACTTGCTCAAATATCTGGTGACCATAGTTTTGACCTGGATCAGTACCCAGAGTTAGAGCATAGAGCAGGTTTCCAGTGCCAGGCAATGCTTCACAAGCTGCTAAGATATCTTCCCAGGCGACCGGGGGATTAAGAGCCGCCTCTTGGAACACATCATCGCGATACCAGATTGCCTGGATCCAACCATCGTAAGGAACTGCTGCATATTGTCCTGTTGTTGGATCGGTTACCATCGCCAAAGGACCAGCACGGAAATCGTCTTCGCCGATACTGGCGATGACTGCCGCAGCAGCTTCTTGGTCAAGGATGCCATCAGCGGCAAATGTTGCAACTCGTTCGATCCCCATACGGACGATATCGGGAAGCCGGTTGGCAGCCACGGCTGTAGCTATGCGTTGGGAAACACCCGATTCTTCAATCGGGACAATGCGCACTTCGATATCAGGGTTTTCGTCCATGAAACTTTGGGCAACTGCTTCGTAGACATCTATACGATCTTCTTCGTTATCTGTTGTCCAAAACTCAACAACAGTTTTTTCGGTGGGTTCCGCAGGTACTTCAATAATTTCCGTCACCACAACTTCCTGAGTGACAATAACTTCTTGAGTCACAATTACTTCTTCTGTGACAATAATTGTCTCAGGAGTAGGTGCAGCTGCGGGTGCACATTGACTCAGCAGTACTGCTGCGAGCACAAACAACGTGATAACTAGTGTTTTACTTTTCATTTTCAAATCCTCCAAACTATCCTTTATCCTGTGAATTGACACAAGATATGTTGAATTATTTACTGATTATCAGATCTATACGCACCTCCTAATGAAGAACTAGAAAATGTGGTGTTTGAATTACCCAAAATAATTGGGTCTGTGACGCTCGGGAGTATCCGATAAAAATTCCCGACATCCTGAAATAGAAATCTACTAGTAAATAGGATTTGAAAGGAAGCCGATCTGATGTAGTTGATTAATTACTAATAAGTGGCCGGAAAAAATTAGATAGAGTGGCTCAAATTAGATTTTATTCGAATGCATATCTTATGTCAACAATATAGAACAATCTAAGAATATCATGAATTTTACTGGATTCATTTGTTTGGTGACAGGAGGGATCTAATATTGGGCGCGGTAATTTTAATTGGGTTATATATTTCGGTAGGCGATTATTGCAGGAGCCGAAGGAGAAAGGTCCAATGTGACAAAATTGCCATTTGCATTGGAAATTGT
>JALHTN010000408.1 GCA_022865865.1 Anaerolineales bacterium | reverse complement strand
TGCATAGTTTCTACAAACCCGCATGAAATAGAGGGCTTATTGTCCAGGCTGTCTGTACTTTCCATGGGCTAGTGCGTTAATTGCACCCAAACTGCACCGCTCATGAAGCGAGGAAAGGCGACTCGAATGCCCCTGTCTGACTAGAATCCCACATATGCAGGACTAAAATTCTGTTGGTTTCATGAACAGGTTCTTCTCCTGTAATGGTTGGATCGAATGTGTCAGCAAGGAGGCAAGTCCTTGTGATGGTTAAGTCGTTGCAGAATTGTATCCTTGGTTCAATAAACCATAGGCGGAAACATGAGTGAAGGATTCATTCGAGATTTTTGGGGTAAAGTGAAATCACAGCCCGCCTTTGCTGATAGAAATTCAAGACAGTGATTGTGTCGCTTTGTGTGTCCAAGCACATTTTCTAGAACGGATGTCCTTTTTCGGCCACTACAACCAAATACTTGGCTCTTTTCTATTTCACCTTTTCTGGGACTAGGATTTGAAGATACTCAACGGCACATATGCCGAAACAATGAAATTGGGCACATCCACAATCTCACTGATTTTCAGATCAACCGCTTCACTGCTCAGAATATAGGCTTCACTGCGACTCAATCCGTGGGTTTCCACCAACCAATCTATCATATAGCGGGCTGCATTCTTGGCATTTTCCATCAAGTCAGGACCATGAGCCGTAGTGGCATGAAAACCTTTATTTTCCAATGGGGACACGGGGCTGGAAGTTTCAAACTGCAATTCTTTGACAGAGAAATCCTTCCGCACATTGAACCGCAATGTAACCTCCATTGGAGATTCGATCCCTGTGCCACTCAGCTCGCCATCACCTTGGGCACTGTGGCAATCCCCACAAGCAAATAATGCCCCGTCCACTAAGGTCGGCAGCCAAACTTTAGAACCAGGACCTAAGTCTCTAATATCTACATTGCCACCGTTTTGACGGGGTGGGATCGTATCAATCCGCCCAAATTCGGCTGGCGCAACGCCCATCGTTCCGCAGAACGGTTGGAAAGGTAGGATAATATCCTTAAGACCGAAATGACATTCGTCACCCTCCAACTGCCAATGACGGATATAAGCATAATCAAAGTCTTCCGCCAGTAAGCCAAAGCCCTGTAAATGCCCACTCCAGCCCCAGCCTTTATGTTTCATTTCTAGGACCTCAACCTCCAACGAATCCCCAGGTTTAGCTCCTTTTACGTACACAGACCCAACTAGAGCATGAATAAGTGAGAAATCGATGGCTGCCAAATCATCGTCGCTCCACTCTGGAGTTACCTGGCCGCACGGTTCTGGGCAATCGAATACAACTGTGTCCCCCGGTTCAATTTCCAAGCGAGGCTCAACCGAATTATCCCAAAATGGTTGAGTTACACTGCCATCCAAAGAATGTTCGGTCATAATCTTTCTCCGTACTCCTGTTTATATTCTAATTGCCCATCCAAGCGAGGACTAACTGCTCAGTGAGATTGCCAATGCCCAGGTAATTAAGTGCCATTCCTGAAATAAGAAGAGCAACCATGATTAGTAGGAAAAAATAATCATCTGCAGTAAATGTCAGTTGTCGACGATAGGTTCGTGCGGCAATATTATAATCGAATCCCCGCGCCATAATCGCAATCGAAATGTCTTGGGACCGCTCAAGTGTCGCCAAGAATATTGGAATTAGTAACGCAGTTAAAACCCGCACTCGCTGAATAACATTTTTAGGTTGAACATCATATCCACGTGCCTTTTGCGCATCTGTGATCTTCTGGGTTTGCTGGGAAAGGATACCAACCGTAGCAAATCCCAAAGTCAGAGCCACGCCCATTTCTGGGGGCAAACCGCGGGCTGCCATCCTCTGGAAGATAAAGGCTAAAACCAATGCCGCTAGAGCTACCACTAACACTCTTAGCTCAAGCCCCAAAGGAATGTTCTGAATTTCGTCTGGCCAAGAAAGAAAGGCAATTATGGTAAATAAAATGCCGATTATAACGATTAATCCCGCCTCTTTGAGAAGTTCGCGTGTTTCAGTCCGACGGGTAATCGCTAGCACCAGATTTACAGGTGGGGTGGAATACAACATTAAGTGCACCGAAAGCACAACACTAAAAAAGCGGAAGAAAACCGCTACACCTCGGATGATTCCTTCAACTGTTACCGGCACCCACTGTTTTCCTGGCACCAAATAGAACAGAAAATGCGAATTACTAGGTGTAAAGAACAGGATCTGAAACATCGAAAAAGTCAAAAAAATGACGACCAGAACCCGTAAATTTTTATTCAGGTATTGTCGGTCTACCGCTTTCGTCCCCATCCAATACAACAGCAAGAATAATATTCCCATGATCACCGGATCAATGATCACAACTACAACCACGGAGGCAATCGCAAACATCAGAATCTTTGTTCGCGCATCTAGCCGATGTAAATATGAACTGCCTTTTTGAAACTCAATGGCCATTTGAAGTCTCCACCACCTTACCAATCGCCTGGTCCAACTCTTCCATCGTCACCAACCAGGGAGGAATGCCATGGCGGCTCATCAAGGATGCCAATCGAGTGGTTTGTGGCATTTCCAAAGCAGAAGCTTGCATTAAGTCTTGATCAATAAGCAAATCTTTAATAGCGCCATCAAATTTGATCCTACCTTCATCCAGCACAACCGCTCGTTTTGCAAAGGCAGCAGCATAATCAATTTGATGAGTGATGATTAGAACAGTTGTACCAGAATCATTCAAACGTTTAATGATCTCAAAGATTTCTAGAGCCATCCGTGGATCCTGCCCAGTCGTAGGCTCATCCACGATTAAAATTTCTGGGCTCAGGGAAAGCACGGATGCTAAAGTAACCCTTTTTTTCTGACCTATCCCTAGATCAAATACCTCCGCATCGGTGTAGTCAAGCATATTTACAAATTCTAATGACCTCTGAATCCGGGAATCAAATTCACCAGGGTCAATGCCATGGGCTTTAAGACCAAAAATAATCTCATCCCGCACATTGAAAGAAACAATCTGGTGGTTGGGGTTTTGAAAACAAAAACCAACATCCCGCGCAAGTTCATGTGTTGGGGTCAGGGCCACATCTTTATTTAGAACGACTACCTTTCCAGTATCTGGCTGAAGCAATCCAATGATATGCCGGATCAGAGTCGTCTTTCCTGAGCCATTACGCCCTAAAATTGCCACCATCTCGCCTGCACCGACCGATAGACTGATATTTCTCAAAGCTTCTCTTTGATTGTTTGTGTTCTTATTGTAGGAAAATGAAATATCTTCCATCTTAATGACTTGCATACCAACTTTGAAATCACCCTGGCTTGAATCCTCCCACTGAATATTAACCACGTTATAGCGCGCCTGGAATTTTTCATAGAAATCCTCGGAAGAAAGCGGTAATGGGGTCAGCCCATATTTCTCTCCCAGCCGCACGACTGGTGGCCGTGTGAATACAAAAGGAATATCCCCCGCTTTCAAGATTTCCTCTACCGGCCCATCCCGCACGATTTGCCCCTTATCCAGCACGATAACCCGATCCACCAAAGGCAGTACCTCTTCTAATGCGTGTTCCACCAACACAAGTGTTTTTCCGCGTTGTTTGGCTAATTCCACAACCACCCGCAACACCTTTGCCTTGCCTTCGGGGTCAAGATTGGCAAGAGGTTCATCCATGACATAGATCTCAGGCTGCATTGCATAAACCGCAGCGATAACACAGGCTTGCTGTTCTCCCCCAGATAGTGTATGCGGTTCTCGCTCATCATACCCTTCTAAACGAGTAGCCCGTAACGCGTCTGCGACCCGTTGATTGATCTCTTCACGAGGAACCCCAAAATTTTCTGGACCAAAAGCAACCTCGTCAGCCACACTGTTGGTAACCAACTGGCTTTCCGGGTCTTGGAAAACCATCCCAACTATAGAGGCCAGCCCGCCAACTCGAGACGTGCGCGTATTATGTTCACGCACCAATACATCCCCGATTAAATCCCCTTCATGAAAATGAGGCACCAGGCCATTGACGCAACAACATAATGTAGTCTTACCGCTCCCCGCAGGTCCGGTAATTAAGATAATTTCACCAGGTGAAATCGTTAAATTTATATCCTTTAATGCGGGCTGATCCGCCCCTTCATATGTAAAGGATAGCTTTTGGAATTCAATATCAAAGGACATGTGAGTATTGTGGATTATTAAACCCCAAGCCACAATCCTCTAACTGATTGTGACTTGGGAAAATAACTATTCGAATATTGATATTAGAAATGCTTACCAAAGCGGGCGGCGGTAACGTTCTGGTAATGCAGACATGATGATCGTAGTCACTACTGTGGTGATGAGTGCCTCTGGGGCTGCTCCAGATTCCAACACAGCTAGGAACCCAAAGAATCCACCAAATTCCGGATCCGGGTAGAACATCATCAAGCCAACCACAAAGAGTGGTACCACTACGACGAAGTAGTAACCCAAAACCTGTACGGCCCACTTCCCAAGATAAGTGACACGATTATCCTTTGACTTCCAGGTGAACTTCTTATAAACGTATCCCATGTAAATCCCGCCGATGATGTGAGCGAGCAAACTTGCCAAGGGAATACCCGGCTCAGCGATCCCAGCGAGGATACCGATGACTATCCCACCCACAGGACCGGTCAGGGAGGCGCCAATCGTAGTGAAAATCTCACGGGGGTCCGTGACTACAGGAGTTCCTGGTATTGGAATCGTAATACCTGCCAAGACCAGAGCCAAAGCAACACCACCAAATGCGGCCGCTACCCCTACCTGCCTAGCTGAAAGCAAGGGCTTACGTTCACTTGAAATTCGATCTTCAGACATTACTACCTCCTAATGGATATTAAATATAAAGACGGATTTCAATCAATAACCCCCCATTACGCGTAAAGTTACGGCCATAGCTGAAGAAATCCACTTAATAGAGGGCTGACAAACTACCAACTCTCGATCTTAGGTACCCCAAATGGACCGCAACCCGAAAGTTTGTGAATATTAAGTGCGAATAAAAAGCACCCTGTTCATTGCCTTTCCTGTCATGAATTCAAGACCGTGATTGTACCGCTTAGAGTATGTTCAAGCACATTTTCTAGAACGGATGTCTATTTTCGGCCATCACACCCCAAACATCTGCTTGCCCATTCACCCCGCCAGCAAGCTGTCGGTTGTTCTGGGAATACTAATAAAAATCCTACTTCCAACTCAAAGGTTATTTCCCTGTAAGCGAGGTTCCTGGTGGCGGAGGGCGGGCTTGAGACGTTCCCTGGCTACCAGGAACCACATTACCTACGCAGAAGCGATAGATGATTCGGGGATCTCCGGCAGGAGTTCGATCGCCGCCTTGATCTTCTCCTCGGGGTGCTCGTAATCTTTAAGCTCACCCCCAAGATAAGCCTCGTACGCCGCAAGATCCAGCAGACCATGGCCCGAGAAGTTAAAGACGATAACTTTGCTGACGCCTTCTTCTCGACACTTGATCGCCTCATCAATGGCGACCTTGACGGCGTGGGCCGTTTCAGGTGCCGGTATGATGCCCTCCGCGCGCGTAAACTGGAGCGCGGCGGCAAATGCGCCCAACTGCTGGATAGCTCTGGCTTCAATATCGCCATGGTCGTATAGGACGCAAACGTGGGGAGCCATTCCGTGGTACCGCAATCCGCCAGCGTGGATCCCCGCCGGGACGAAGGAATGTCCCAGTGTGTGCATTTTCACGATGGGGGCCATCTTTGCCGAGTCGCCATAGTCGAAGGCATACAAGCCTTTCGTGAGTGTAGGGCAAGCTGTGGGCTCAACAGCGATGAACCGGGTATTCTTCCCTGCTTTGAAGTTCTCGTGAAGGAAAGGGAAAGCCAGCCCGGAGAAGTTACTGC
>JALHTN010000407.1 GCA_022865865.1 Anaerolineales bacterium | reverse complement strand
CCGCGGCGAGAGTTTTCCATCAGCAACACCCAGACCAGGAGGATGACTACTGATGCCTGGGAGCTCCAAATCGATACATCTTGTGCGAGGCCGTCATACCAGATCTGAGTCTGAACAAGATGGAGCAGAATGAAAAAGGCATTCATCGCTAATGCAATGATGTTTAATTTATGCAACCCCGTTGAATACTTGTAAGAGTTTTTTTGAGCGTAATATATTAATCCCCAAAAAGAAATTTGGTGTAAGGCATAAAATCCCCAGGCAGTTGCGCGGGTGAGAAATGTCGGTTCAATTAAACGCCAGTAGTACCAAGAAGAACCGAAATCTGGGTAATGGGGAATTGAAGCCAGGCGCTGACCCGTCCACCAGATTATCCCAGTGAAAATGAAACTGAATAATATTCCTGCCCACAATGCCAAGTTATCTTTCCTGGGCATTGAATCCCTTCTTCCTGCACGAGTATTGCTTACCTGGGTCGACATTTGCACCTCACTTTATCTATAAATCAGTGGAATTATACTCAGATGCACGGCTAATGTCAAGGTATTGCACATGTATATTTTCGTTTCCATTTTAGCAAATTAGTGGTATTGATCTTGGCAATTCCAATTGGAATATTAATCACCCCAATCCGGTAGTGAGGATTGAGATATTGGATAATTATCTGTGAGGACGTTAAACCTAAAGAATTATTCGAATTAGCTGATTGATGGTTGGAATTGGATGGAAATGAGAGCTAAGATTCCAAAAATCAGGATAATAGCACCAGCTATTCGATTTATCCAAATTAAGGTCGTGCTGTTTATGCGATTACGTACAAGACCAGTTGTATAGGTGAGTATGAACCACCATGTGCTTGAACCGATAAAAATACCCAGCACCATCATCGCTGAGGCTCTGTAGTCCTGAGAATTGAAACTGACAGCTCCAAATCCAGCGAAAATTGCTGCGAAAGACAATATGGTGAGTGGGTTAGAGATCGTCAGGAATAAGGTAGACATGTAGAAGTTCAACATCCCTTCGTTATTCTCGTAGGAGGAAATTGGAGCCTCCATGTCATGCGGCTTTGCGAAAAACGTCTTAAATCCCAGGTAAATTAAGAATAAGCCTCCACCCAATCTAAGCCAAATTGATTGGTTTATAAGAAAAGATGATATGAATGTCAGGCCGAATGCTGCGATGGCGCCATAAAAAGCGTCCGCGGTTGCAGCTCCCAGACCTGAAATCATGCCGGCACGACGCCCTTCCGCGAGCGTGCGACGGATACAAAGGATACCAATTGGGCCGACCGGGGCGGCAATTGAAAAACCGATTAACAGGCTTTGGAGGAAAACTTTTAGATTCATATTCAGAATCCAGGTCTAAATATTTAGATAACAACTAGCATAAATCAGGTAAATGCGTATAGACGTAAATATTGATTGTTAATTAATATGAGACCGGGTATTTAATGTTCTTACAAAGCTGCCTTATGCCACCGATATTTATTTGGCCTCATTCGATTGGTTGATGAATTCATAATTTTACTATCAATTGATTGTTCAGCTTTGTCTCTTTCTGATTAGCGCTCAGATGTGAGTAGAATAGCAAGCAAATTTTAAGAAATGGATTCTCATCTTAGTCTTTTGAATTATTAGAAAAATCTTCTTGTGATTAAATCTAAGGAATTTCATTTGATTAAAATTTGAAATCTATTTCGAACAAAACAGCAAAATTGTTATTATGGTGTATACTTGTTTTCCACTATGTACCCAGACCTACCACAACCCATTTCCCACCAACCCCAGCTTTTAGTGCTTGAAGAGAGCATTGGGAGCTTGGAGTTATTCCCCACTATATGGAAATTGCTTGAGGATTTAACCAAGGAAGATGAACTAACACGCACATCTGCTTTAGAACAAATAGCGGAGATGGGTGCTCCCCGATTTTCACCAGTTGTTACCTATATCCTGGTTACCAGAATAACAGAACCGAACCTCTCGTTAAGGGCTCGAGTAATTGAGATATTAAGTGATGTGCTGACTGTAGATGAGCATGGTATACCCTCACCTGAAGATGTTCGGAATAGCTTGCGACTCTATCTTTCGAGTATTCGAACACGTCAAATTTATGCATTGTTACAAGTTTCAGCAGAGTTCCCCTCTCTGGAAACCTGTGTATGTCTGCTGCTTAATGCGAGTTCATTCGGTGGCAATCATTTAATCGATATCCTGAACGAGCGAAAAAACCCCCTCGATATTCGCAAACAGGCTGCTCTTATGCTTGGCAAGGTGGGTTATTTATACTCCCTCCCGGCAATGGAAAAAATTGCTGGGCGATTAGAAGCAAATCTGGGTGGTCAAAGGTCGATGAACTTTGCTTCACAGGCAAGCCCAAGCGAAGCTGACCTGCTTCCACTGGTCCAAGAAGCGATAATTTCCTTGAGATCACAATAATTCCAAAAGTCAACTTCTCTACAATTTAATTATTTGATTGCAATTTGGGCAGATTTCCTCACCCTCATTGATCAGGTATCCACAATTCTGACAAGTACCTGGTTGGACATCTCCCAATGGAGCTCCACATGCTAAGCATCTTGATTCTCCTATGGGATTAGCGGTCTCGCAAAATTCGCACGACATGCGGCGAAAGCGTTCCGATAATTCAAATGTTGCGCCTTTCATCTTGGCATAATTTTCTATGATCTGCCATACCTGGTCTGAGATCTGGATGTTCTCCACATCTTGGGCGATATCATCCAAACGATGAATGAGATTGAACGGATTCTGCCATACTGATAAGATGGTTGAGCCAATACTGGCAGCAATTCCCAACCAGGCTTGTTCCCCGACTTGCACAGCTACGCCATCATCAACTTGTTCCAGGTAAATGGTCAAGGCAGTATTGCCTCCAGACAACGGTCTTGCTCTGGTTGCCACCTGGACAATGACTTTACCCTGCTTTGAAAATTGTTGAGCTCTGATATTCCCCCGGTTAAATTGTGCAACTAATGCCTGTCCAACTTCTCGAGCACTTATTGGGCCATGAAATATTCTGCGATCCATGAGTTAATCGCTCCTTAGAGTGCAATAAATGGGTAGCATAATAGATTATAATCTTGCTCCGACGATCCATGTGTAGTAGTTGGATGACACAATTCGATGAATAGAAGAAAAATTGGATTTCTAATCATAATCGGCGTTGTCTGGTTGTTGATTATCCCATCTTTGGATGATCTCATAGATATTGGCGTTAATGCCCAAATTCCTACTGTATCAATACCGACGGTGACTGGATCACCGCAAGGTCCTATAGTTAGTGTTCGCAGGGATGCAGATCAAGATAGTATCAATGTTCGATCTGGACCGAGTGCAAAATACGATATTATTGGGGTTCTGATTGTTGGACAAATTGCGCCGGCAAAGGGGAGAACTCCGGGTGGAGATTGGATCCAAATATTTTATCCTGGTGTCCCAGATAGCACAGGATGGGTTTATTCACCTTTGGTTGAACCTAGCGGGAGTATCCCAATCGTTGAGCCTCCTCCGACTCCAACCCCACGCACAACCCCAACAATTGACCCCACTTTAGCTGCCCAGTTTATAGTAGAAATACCCCCTACCCGTTTACCAACGTATACTGCACCCCCGCCGCTTGTTATACCTACTTTCACATTTGAGGAAGAGCCAACTGTAACCGCTGGTATACCTATGGGTGTGGTAGTGATCGGCATGGCTGTGTTGGGAGTTTTTGGTATCCTGATATCATTTCTGAGGGGAAATTAAAAAGGACGCAGAATTCTGCGCCCTTGTGATATTAGCTGAAAGAATTGAATTTATCAGCAGCTGCAGCCACCCGCTGCATTCGCAGAGGGTTCTTCGTCCGTTTTAAATGAACTCCCACAGCCACAAGTCGAGACAGCATTGGGATTTTCGATCTTGAATCCACTCCCCATAACTTCGTCAACATAGTCGACTGTTGCACCATCCAAATAGTTGATGGAAATATCATCAATCACTAACTTTACACCATGCTGTTCAGTAACAATATCAGTCTCGCGAATGTTATCTTCTAATGCCATTCCGTATTGAAATCCAGAGCAGCCACCACCAGAAACGAACACCCTTAAAGCGAGATCACTAAGGTCACGTTTTGCAAGTAAATCCTGAACTGCATCCGCAGCAGCCGCAGTGAGATTAATTTGAGCAGTTTGAGTTTGTTCAATTAGGTCCATGATTTCCTCTTTGATGTGAGTATTCTAATTAAGACCGAGATTATCCCATAATTCTAACCAATTCTTGCCAATCAGTCAATGAGTTTATCAATAATCAAATCTGTTATTAATCTAAGTATGAAATCTCAAATCAAGATAAGCTGTTCATCTAAGTCTAGGAAAACTTACGAAAATTACATCAAAGGATTGTCTGTGGGTGAATAGCAATCTTGAAATTTGGTGAAAGTATGGATACTCAAAGAGTCTTGCAACAGGGGAAGAATTTTGGAAATTCAATCAGTGTTATCGATCCCATCAAGAAATTATAGTGATAATTCAATCTGGCTTAGGGAAAGAGGAATAAATTAAAATGAAGATTTGACCACCAAACGATACTCTACCATGTGCAATCCCTGCAGGTGGTTACATCTGCATATTTTCCAACGTATTTGTACATGGTGACTTCTGAAAAAGCCTCTCCCAGAATATTATCGTGGATTGCCCAGGATCGGAGTCGAACACTGTTGATAGCATTGGAAGATCTGAATGAGGTAGAAAAATCTAATTTCTTGAATAGATCCCCGTGTGGTGAAAACCCGGATTGGATTCGTTCCATCAGCTTGAGCCCTTTTTGATAGGCGAATCCGTATTTCTCAAAGATCACAGCGTTATGGTAATAAAGTGGTTCCACAAAGTAAATATCCTGTTGGAGGCTGGTGACAAAATCTTCGAAGGTGGTCATGGCTTTTGACAGCATTCGTAAACCTCGCCGGACTTGACCAGGCGCAAGACCCGCATTTAAGGCTGAGATTTCGGCTTCTATGTTTCGTTTTTTCGTCCCAAATACAGTAGTTTGACCATCTGGTAATTTATCAACATCAAATCTCGGGGAATCAGGATCGTTCAAGATGTACAGCAGGACGTGAATCTGTCCATTGATGGTATCCGTCAGGTGACCGTATTGCACAGGATCTGGGAAATCAATATGATGTCTCAAAACCATTTCAACGCTGGGACTACCGGATGAGAAATTGAAGCTGAGTAATTCATTCCCCTGCTGATCTATAAAATCTGGGGAAAGATTAAAGTGGTTGATAAGGGTTGGAGGGATGATGCGAGAATAAATCTCACGTTTTTCACTCACAGGTAATCGATTAATTCCTGTGATTGTGGAGGGAGACATCGTCATCTCCTTTGTTTGTACTGCCGATCCAACTCACGTTGAGAATCACGTTTTGCGATCTCTGCCCTTTTATCGTAATGTTTTCTTCCTTTAGCGAGTGCAATCTCTACTTTTGCTTTGCCATCCTTTAAATAAACTCGCAGGGGAATCACTGTTGCCCCTTTTTGTCGAACTTTATCGGAAAGTTTGCGGATTTCAGAGCTGTGTAAGAGCAATTTACGCGCCCTAACCGGGTCGTGGTTGTTACTACTCGCTTCATTATATGGGGCGATATGGGAATTAACCAACCAGGCTTCATTGCCATCTACAGAAACATAAGCCTGTGCAAGGCTGATCTGACCTGCGCGGATGGATTTGATCTCACTCCCTTTCAGAACGAGTCCGGCTTCGTAAGTATCGAGGAGGAAGTATTCATGCTTCGCTTTTCGATTGGTTGCTATAACTTTGATTCCCATACTGGGATTCTAACATGATCCAAGAAAAAACTACTGCTCGCGCAGGTACTCAAGGGCGGATATCATAACCAGGTCATTTCCAGATTCATCTTGGCTAACATATAAATCTGGTTGGAGTCCACCTTCCCCGAGGGTTGGATTAAGACCCGGTATCCACCATTTTGCGGCAGTAACATGAAGACTTGAGCCATCTTGCAGGTCGAAAATCAATTGGATAGAATCTTTTCCGAATGATGGTTCCCCGATTAGCAAGGCTCGATGATGTTTTTGCAAGGCTCCTGCCACTATCTCAGCTGCACTGGCAGTATTATGGTTGATCAGGATAACAAGGGGTAAATCAGCTAAGGGTCCAGGAGCTATAACCGTGAATGTTTCAACATCTTCTCCTCGATATTGCTGCTGAAGAATAACACCTTCGTGAAGGAAAAGTCGAGCGGTATCGATGCCTGCGGTTAAGAGACCGCCCCCATTATCCCTTAAATCAAGAATATAGCGGTTTGTGCCATCTTTTTGCATTTCCCTGACTGCGTTTTTGATCTCTTCCGAAGTGCTTTCAGCAATGATGTTTATATTAATGATACCGATTTGCGAATCTTCAGGTGCAACGTACCAAGTCACTGATGGCAAATGGATTCGGTCACGACGAACATTGAACTCCAACTCAGATCCGTGATCATCTCGAGCGATTATTATCTTGACCGATTTTCCCACCGGTCCGCGAATCGCGGCTTTGATCTCATCAATTTGTGTGTCCGTGCCAATTTCTATATCATCAATCCAGAGCAGCTGATCTCCTTTATGTATGCCTGCCTGGAAAGCTGGTCCATTGCTGATCGGAAAAACGAGAATATTCCCTTCTGAACTGCGAGTTAATTCCACGCCGATTCCCCCAAAACTGCCTTGCAGATTGTTTGATTCCAATTCATGTTGAACTGGTTCTTGAAATGTGGCGTAAGGGTCCTCCGAGGAAAGGAGCAAACCTCTGATCATCCCATATTCAAGTGTAGAATGTCCGGGTAGATCCAGAAATGAATGATTAATTAGTATGTTATAAGATTGATTGAGAATTGGGAATTCATTTGGACGAGGTG
>JALHTN010000406.1 GCA_022865865.1 Anaerolineales bacterium | reverse complement strand
TGCCGATTTGACCGGAGCCAATCTCAGCAAAGCAATAATGGTTTTGGCTGTTCTCAGGGATGCTAATATGACTGGCTGCGATCTAACCGATGCGGATTTGCGCAATGCGAATCTAACCGGTGTTAACCTGACCGAAGCCAATCTTACAGGCGCCAGCCTGGGTGAGACAAATCTAACTGGAGCGATATTACTGGGTGCCACCATGCCGGACGGTGTCAAACAGGACCGGTACATGGAAGCTGTCGCCCAGCCAGCCTGAGACATTTATGATTTATTCTTATTGGTAAATAAATAATGGTGGAAAGTGAATGAAATGAACGGGTGCTCACCCGTTCATTTCATTCTCCGGGATATAATTACGGTTACCATTGATTATTCCATGTTTATTGATCGATCTTAGGTTGAAACAAGGAAAAGATTTTATGGTTTCAAAAAAGAGAATCGGATTTGGTTTCATAATTTTCGGGGCAGTATTATTATTGCTCTACCAAATCTTCCAACCACAAATTATCCAGATTCTGGAGATTTATATCAGTGCTGATGGGCAAATTACGCCCGGTGGTGTGCGGCAGCTGAATTCCATTTTTTACATATCTGTCGCGCTGTTGATGATTTTAGGTTTTGGCTTGTTCAAGGCAGAAGATGAGGAATGGCAAAGTAGATTGAAACAGGTATTTCTGAGCGACCCGTTTTGTCCAGCTTCCAAAACCTGGCTCTCTCCCAAAATCATACTGCTTGCCTCGACATTAATTGGACTCTTCCTAATCATTCACATCCGCCTCTATGATCCAGAATCCCAATTATTCGCCTTTCTTTATTTGGAAGATGGCGTATTTGAATCGCTGACACCAATCCTGATGGTAGTTTCAATTGTTCTGCTCGCTTTATCCATACCGCTGCTCAGGAAAGATACCCAACTAAGTAAATATCGGAATCTCCTCACCCTGGTCTATTTATTCCTGATCTTGATCTTTTTCCTCAATGCGATGGAAGAAATCAGTTGGGGGCAGCGGGTTTTTGGATGGGAGACTCCGCAAACCTTTGAGGGTAATATTCAAGATGAGACCAATCTGCATAATTATTTTAATCAATATTACTTGCTTTTCTATCGATTGCTGGTGTTGTTCCCGATCGTGATTTTTATCTCGATTTGGTTGGAGATGAGTCAACGCTTCGTGTTATTTAATCAAACGGTTTTACCGCATCCAAGTTTGATCGGATTAAGCCTCTTAATCGCCCTGGTCTCATTTGTCTGGTACCAGGAACAAGAACTCCTGGAGGAATTATTCGCAGTTTTCTTCCTGTTCTACAGCCTAAGGATTTACAACTGCTTCCGAATTAGGGGGAAAGCAGCTAAGACTGATGCTGGCAAGACCGGATTTGAATCCGTGTAATTTCTTCTGCCTCAATTTTATCGAAGTGTTTTAATAGATCGCATCTGAATACATATCACTGATCCCCCAACGGGTATTCCTAAAAAAATATCAGATCGTTCCAGTTTCCTGATCTCGTACTAGAGTCATCAAGGTGATGTCATCAATCTGAGGTTCAGCCCCGGCGAAATCACCCAAGGTGGAAAGCAAGATTTCTTGGACTCTACTGGCAGATTCTCCGATCTGGGATTGGATGATGTTCAGCATGCCCTCTTCCCCAAGAAATTCCCCTTGAGGATTTTGAGCATCAATAACACCATCTGTGTACAGCAGCAGCATGGCGCCCGGGGGGATCTCCTGAATACCCTGCTGCCAGTTTGCTTCTTCAGATACACCCAGAGGCATTCCAGACCCAGGGAGGGCGCTGGTACCTGGGTTACTCCCAGGAGTGAAGAGGTAGGGGGGTGGATGACCGGCATTGCTGTAGGTCAGTAATCCAGTGGCTGGATCAAGCACTCCGTAGAAAAGAGTTACAAACATCCCAGCATCAATATCGGTGAGGATACGCTGATTGGTAACTTGCAGTAAATGCTCCGGGTGATTTGGGAATTCGATCGCATAGGTACGGATGAGTGTCCTGCTGAGTGCCATGAGCAAAGCAGCTCCCATTCCTTTATCGACCACATCTGCAATTACAATTCCAATTCTTCCTTTTGGCAGGGGCACGAAATCATAAAAATCACCTGATGTCTCTCTGGCGGGTTTCCAGGTTGCCGCGATTTGCCAGCCAGGAATTTCGGGTGGTCTGTCGGGCAACAGGCTGGCCTGTACTCGTCCTGCAAGGGTGAGCTCCTGGCGGCGCAATCTAACTGCATGTAAAGCGCGCGTGGCCTGGTTCAGGAAGCCGGTCATTTGCAGATCGCGCTCACGCAGATCGACCTGTGGCTGGTTGGTTAGCTGCTCAGAGATCGTTAGCACACCAATTGGTTGGCTGCCCGGAACCATGAGTGGAAAAGCGCGCAGGATACTTTCTTGTTCTTCCTGACCTCTAATGGCAACTTGAGTGCGGTAAGCACGTGCCTCCAAGCGATCCGCTGCAACCGGAATTTCCTGGTCATTTCCCGCTTCACTGCCCCTGGTGAGGTCTCCAGACCCGATTGAACGCAGGCGATCGCTACCCGGAAGGCGCAACCAGATTTGTGATTTACCTATTCCGAAGACTGCGGAGAGCCCGCGCTGCAGGAAATGCACCGCCTGGGAAAGGTCCTGGGAGGCATACATAGAGTTGATCGTTGCAGGGAGCAGATCTGAGCGGAACCCCTGGTTGTCTTGCAGCATGCTTGATTCCAGGTAATCAATAGCGGATTCCCAGCGCCCAGCCATAGCCAGGACCCGGCCGACTCGGTCAGGGGAAAAATGGTGCTTGAGGAATTGGTGGTAGATCAAATTCTGCAGACGATATTGATCCGGCTCAATCTTTTCTACCACGCCAGTCAGGTAGAGTGGGTCGAGATCGGGAGAGAGTGGTAGAGGCAGGGCAGAACGTGGAACGCTGTCTTCTGCGAGCAGTTGTAAGATACCCTGAAGTAAATCGGGGTCCTCCTCGATCAACCAAATAGCCTCGATCAGGGGTGCGTAGTGAAAGACATCTTTGCGGAGAAAGCGATTGATGATTAAATCGACATCCCTGGATCGCAAGCGGCTGGAAGTTCGCGAGCGCACTCGCTCTGAGCAGTATTGGGTGATTTGACGGATGAGATACACATCCCCGCTAGTTGCCGAAACAAGTTTTTGGATGGCGGGATTGGTCGCGTTGATGCCATCCTCGCGCAGAAAATCCAGGATCAGCGTCTCGCTATCGCTTTCCGACAAATCACCGATAAATACGCGCCGGGCGATACCGCGGAAGGGAGATGACTCCCCGACTGTCGAGGTTGCCAGGCTCAATGCTCCAGAGACGACGACGGTCAGCTGGATATCCATCATTTGCTGGTCCATATAAGCCGCCCGGAGTGAGGTCAGCAAAGCTTGGACTAGATCTGTGGGCAGGGCTTCAAGTGGATCAAACATTAAGAGCAGATCACACCCCAGAGTCTCCAGGCTGTCGGATAAAAAGGCGCGGTAACCGGCGCTGCTGGCCAGGTTTTCATCTGGCAGCGACAGTGTGCGACCAGTTTTCTCGGTCAAATGTTGTGCGGTCACGCGGATCAGATCAGCAAAAAATACCTGCTGGGTAGTTGCCCGAATCTTGTGGAGATCGATGTAAACGCAGGTCCATCCCAGGAGCTGGGCTAGATCCTGTTCAATAAAGCGTAATAGAAGCGTTTTACCACACAGACGAGGACCCAATAAGGCACAGTATACGCGTTCCTCTACACATTGGGTGATCTGCTCGATCGCTTCCCGATGGTATCCAGCGGTCGTGGGACCATCCAGGACTGGGTCAAACGCGGCCATAGCCCTCATCCTTTACTTTGCGAAATAGGAATTCCAAATCATAGGTTTGCTGCAAAACCTTGGTGAATACGGGTGATGTGAAGAAGAATTCCTTTCCCTTGCGGTGGATCACACCAGCTAAAGTGAGTACATTGCAAACCTCATCAATCGCTTTCTGGGTGAGAGAAATGCCTCTGTTGCGCAGGACTTCATCAATCTCCTCCTGACCATATCCTTTCGTGCCAGCTTCCTCATCCGACAACATGAGGGCATAGATGAGCGCCTTTTCCCGGTTTTCTGTGTTTTGCATGAAGGAGGTGAGTAAATGGCTGGTGAAGCCTTCATCTGCATAAACATCAATTAAACTAGCGGGGCTGATCTCTCGCTCTCCAGTTTGATCAAGATGGCGAAGAAGGATCAAGCAGTAATACTGGATCAGATTAGGGTGACCGGCTGTCTCTTCGTATATGCGACTGATAACCTCTTCTTCGTTTTTAAAACGTACCCGCAGATTCTCCATGGGGGTTACGATCAGATTTCGAGCTTGCTGGCGGGTAAATTCATTGAGCCGGATCTCCTGGGTGAAGTTATAAAAAGGAGAATCCAACATATACTGCTCACGCATAGCTTCACGGAATCCCGCTATGATGTACTGGCAAGCGCCTTTGTTGGATGAAGCCCGCAGCATGCGGAAAAGCTCCCAGT
>JALHTN010000405.1 GCA_022865865.1 Anaerolineales bacterium | reverse complement strand
CTTTAACTGAATATGGTTATGTGTCCCGTGGAATTTGTTCTGTTGACCCACAGGGTCAATTAATCGAAGTGTGTGAGCGAACCCGAATCATGATAATTGATGGGCAGGTAAAATATTCAGAGGATGACACCACCTGGTTCGTAATTCCTGAGGATAGCGTGGTGTCAATGAATATTTGGGGGTTTACTTGTGAACTGTTTGGGGAATTAAGCGACCGATTTGCGCGTTTTTTGGCTGAAAATCGTGGTAATCTATCTTCAGCAGAGTATTTTCTACCTGAGGTGGTCAACCAACTGGTGGAAGAGGTAAAAGCCTCTGTCCAGGTGCTGCCTACTGAAGAGCACTGGTTTGGGGTCACTTACCAGGATGATGTAATCTGGGTGAAGAATGCGGTACAGGTCTTGATAGATAATGGGGTCTACCCAAAAAAACTATGGGGTTAAGGTGATGAAACCTGATTTTCAAGAGATTGTGCAAGAGTTCGATTTTAAGGGTGATTTCTCATCCGCAGAGTCCTATGGAGAAGGGCACATCAACGATACCTACATCGCCAATTTCAAGGTAAATGGATCAACCCAACGCTACATTCTCCAACGGATCAACCACCATGTGTTTCGTGATCCCGAAGGCTTGATGAGTAATATTCAAGATGTAACAGCGCACTTAAGAGGGAAAATTAAATTAGCTGGGGGCGATCCAAAGCGAGAGTCTCTAACATTGATCCCGACCGTGGATGAAAAATTCTATATCCGAACGGAAGAGGGGGATTACTGGCGAGGTTATCTTTTTATCAATAATGCTCGCACATATGAATCTGTTGAGAATCTAGACCATGTTTATCACGCGGCGAAAGCTTTCGGGAATTTTCAAAACCTATTGAGCGATTATCCGTCCGAAAATCTGTTTGTAACTATTCCTGATTTCCACAATACACAGAAGCGTTTCGGGACATTTGTCGAATCGGTCGAAAAAGACGAATTGAATCGCGCCCGCTTATCAAAACCTGAAATTGAATTCGTTACCCAACGGGTCAAAGACACATCGGTATTGGTCGATAAACTCCGGAAAGGTGAACTGCCTGAACGCATAACACATAATGACACGAAATTCAACAATGTGATGATTGATAATGATACAGGTGCTGGCGTGTGTGTGATCGATCTTGATACGGTTATGCCAGGCCTCTCATTGTATGATTTTGGGGATGCGATCCGGTCTCTGGCGAATCCAGCAGCTGAGGATGAACGAGATCTATCGCTGGTGAATTTTGATCTGCAGCGGTTCGACTACTACACACGAGGTTACCTGGATGCAGTTGGGGAGGTATTGACCCCGGCGGAGATCAAGTATTTACCTTTTTCTGCAATTCTGATGACCCTTGAATGTGGGATGCGCTTCCTGACCGATCATTTGCAGGGAGACATCTATTACAAGATTCAGCGCAAGAATCAGAACCTTGACCGCTGCCGTACTCAATTTAAGATGGTAGCAGACATGGAAGAACAATTTGATGATATGGTTCGTATTGTTGAGGGATATCGATAGGTAATGTACGTACAATGAAAGAGCGGCGCCATAAGGTGAGTTATTAGGTTGCGGGGGGTATAATACGAGCCATCAGGAAAATAAGACCATTTGCTCAAAATCCTTACTGCAGGAGGAAACCCATGAGTGAAGAGACTACTGGAACAACCCAAACCGATTTGTACACAACGAATGACTCTGACAATAAGGTGGCGATCATCGCCATCATTGCCACTGCTTTTGTTGTCCTGGCGTGTATTGCCGCATGCACATTTGTGGCCTATGCATTTGTGGTCAATGCCCCATGGTGAGCGGACTCTGAACCATAATTAGCCTGTGCTGGAATATTATTCCAATTGTATATATTAGTATTCGCCGGGGGAAAGGATTAAATAATCAGCAGCCGGTCATTTGAGAGCTGTCTACTGATCCGGGTACTTTGGCATTAAGCGGCGAGATCAATCCTCAGGAACTCCCGAGGGCAGAGGCGTGTTCCGGTTTGCGGAGATAGTTAATATTTAATTCCGGAAACAGATGTTTAACGATTATCATTTGCTCTCAGAAGAAGGGGATTTTACTCAACCGGATTTTATGAAGTCGAGTGGGTAGTCACAGGGTGGGTGTTGGTTTTGGAGATTTGGCAGAATAAACCAAAAAAAGTCTCTTGGCAATGACCTACTCTTCCACCCAGCTACCGGGGCAGTATCATCGGCGCTGGCGGAGGCGCTACGTTGTATAAATTCAATTCTCCCGAGCTGCGTGGACAGGTCACAGCTTGCACTTTCCACTTTGTATTAATGGAAATGGAAGGCTACCAGTTTGGGAGGGCAGGTTGTTGATTGCCGTGGGTCAGTTATCGATCAGTTCGAATAGCTGTGGAGGGAGTGAGCTTAGTCTTTAGTGTTTCAATCCGGCAATAATTCCTTGAGGTAAGCAGCCGCGCCATCCGACATTAAATCTTCTTGCAAACGGGTAGGGTTGTTGAATAACTCAATCGATGCCTGCTGGTCATTCATGTGTCGGGCGAGTAAATCCAAGGCCGCGTCGACATCATAGATGTGTTCAGCGTATACCACCCGATTTTCGTAATGTGCACCATCCCCTTCTTTTTCTCCAAGCAGGCGCTGGAAATACTGTTTGGAGGCTTCTCTATAGCGAGCCTGGTGTCCAGCGCAGATCACTACATAGAGCGATTCCCAATTCTCTGATCCAATCTGCTCCTTCCACTTCATCACTGTTTCATGCAGCATATCCAATTCAAGTAATGTACTTAATGCCGCGTTTTCTAGATACAAATGGACATTCTCCTTCCCAAAATCTAACACCGTACCCTTATCTACCAGCCCAGTTAACAGCACTTCATCCACAATCACCAGCGCATTTTCCAAAGTTATCCGTTGTAAGTCCAAATAATTGGCCGGGATAGGTTCTTGATCCAGAATCGACAAAGCTTTCTCCATTAATTCCTGGATATTTTCAAGTTCCTTCTGGTTATCATACCTCAGGGGGCCGTAACCATTTTGCGCTAATGTAACATACACCCCAAACGATACGTGGCTGATTGATTTAACTCGGTGATACAGATCGGGTATGACATCAACGGTTTCCTGCTTACCATCATGGAAGAGCATCGCTTGTTCGCCAAACATAATAATCACCGGCGTATCATCTTTTCCAAGTCTCTGATGGGTCTTATGAATAGCGAGATTGTAGCTTCGATGGAACGCTTTGTTAAGGTCCGCGATCACGCCCTCATACGGGTCGTAGGAGTGAATCGCCTCAAACTTCTTTTTAGTTTGAGGATTGAGGTTTTCCGGCAAATTTTTATCCATGGATTTCTCTAATTGTGTTTTTTGAGCCATTTATCTTCTCCATCTATAACTCTTCTATCGCTTCTTGTAAATGTCCACCTTCGTCAGTGAGTACGAAGAGTTCTCCTATCACCTGTCCGAGCGACACAAGCGATAGCAGTCCAATCAAAAGTAGAGCTGATCCACCGATGGCATAAACAAATACCCCGATCAGGATCGCCAAAATCGCGGCAGTAAACCTCCATAACCCTTTTTGAGGATTGAGCGTTTCGGGTTTGTATCTCGAAACCACGATATGGGTCACCCCAATCGCGGCAAAGGATACTGCCAGTGCACCGGATGTCAACCAGATGGCCGAATTTTCCAAAGGGATTGTGGCCTCGGCGATCAATTGCTCTATACCCACTCCCAGAGCGGTCAAACTGATTACCAATGGTAAATGGATATACAACCATATTACTGGAGACCACCCCCCCAATCCTTTTAAGGCACTTCCATCCAGGTTTTCGAAGTATATCCACCAATAACCAAATACCAGGAGTACCCCAAAGACGCTGACCGCAGCAGTAACAATTTGGAATTTGGCTTCAGCTGCACCATTCACGATCCCAGCCACCGTTTCCCCTAATACAAGGATTGTAAACAAACCGAATCGCTCAACTACATGCGACTCAGATACCGGCATCACTGCATACTTCATGCGTGTTGAGTGGTGAAAAACTACAGCAAACTCGAAGATGATCGCCAATCCCCAAATCCAAAACCGCCAGGGAATAGGAACAAAGATCGAGAGGAGCCAAAGGAATCCCGATATTAAGAACACATTCGATAAGCGGATCGCAAGGGGGCGCGCGATCTCAATATGGTAGCAACGCCGGTACAATAAGACCATCACCAGTTTCACAATCACAATTGAAGCCGCAAAAACTTGCGAGGTTTCCCCTAACGCCCCAGTCACATTGGCAGCCACACCAGCCATACCCAACATCTGGACGATAGTGAGAAAGCGATGGGCAAAATTATCCGTGTCAAAGCGATCTGCATAAAGCGTATGGTGGAACCAGGCATACCAAATCGGAATAAAAAGGAAGATAAACTCTAGCAATCTCGAGACAGTCAACTGGCGAGAAAGCAAAAGACCAAGCTGGGCAACAGCAACCACGAACACCAGATCGTAAAAAAGTTCTAACCAGGTCGCGTGCCGCCCCTTCTCTGTTGTTCTGAGATTAGGAGGCTGCCATAATTGGCTAAGCCTATCTGAAAATATCCCCATATGTTCTCTACTGACTGCCTATTGGGTTTCACGACGGACAAAGCCACCGAGATGTACAAATCACTACTTCAACCTAGAACTCATCCAAGGATTTGATGATGATATTATACCCCATATAATACTTATACGACCTTCTATATCCTCGAATTATTGGTGATCGTTTGTAGTGCCGCCATAAAGCGTGATCCCTTTTTCGTCATCTCTGGTTCCATTGCCAGACGCCCTACCATCCGCTGCGATTCGGCAATGCGTTGGTCTCTGTCATCACTGGCTGTGCCTTGCTCAAACAGCTGCGGAGAACGCTCGATGAACCAGTATTTCCAACGAGACAGAACGAAGTCCTTGATGCCATATTCCCGGCAGGATTGGACTGTACTCTTTTGATCGTTGATAATTTCCAATACCAACCGGGCATTGAATTCAGCTAAGAATTTACGTCGTTGTGTCATTGTGGTCCCCTTTCCTGGAGTCTAATTCCTCCTCAGCAGGCTGTCCGTTTTTGGGGGTTTATTACAAACATTCTGCTCATATTGCGAGCAAACATCCCAAGAAATTATATTTAATGTCCCATTATTAAACCAAAAAAAAGTCTCTTGGCAATGACCTACTCTCCCACCCCGCTACCGGGGCAGTACCATCGGCGCTGGCGGGCTTAACTACCGGGTTCGGGATGTAACCGGGTGTACCTCCGCCGCACGGATCACCAAGAGACTTTTTTACGAATTGCGATATT